>JAUIFT010000795.1 GCA_030430345.1 Calditrichia bacterium
ATCAATAAAAGCCTGTTTAACTGTCGGAATACGGCGGGATACTTCCTGGGTCAGTGCACTGGCGTAGCTGGTGGCGTTGTTCCTGTCTGTAATAGAGACAACCAGCACACTGTCCAGCGTGTCTGCGTGGAAAGGGAAAATTGCTTTGTCATCTTTCAGGAGTGTGATTGCAGCATCAGCGATCTCCGCTGCTTTGGCAAGATGATCGGGGCTGGCAAGATGTTTCTCGACAGTATTCAAGTCTATTGCCGGGCGGCGATGGAGACCATGCTCCCCTTTAACGCGAAGAATGCGATTGACCGCCTCATCGATGCGGGCCATGGGAATACGGCCTTCCCGCACGGCTTCAATCACAAAATTGCAGGTTGCTTCCAGGTCCGGTGGAATCAGGATAATATCAACCCCGGCATTGATCGCGGCAACTGCCGCTTCGCCGGACCAGTAATTCCGGGTGATACCACCCATATCCATCGCATCGGAAATGAGAAGGCCATCGAATCCCATTTCTTTCCGCAAAACGTCTTCAATAAAATATTTATCGAGTGTAGCGGGACGGCCTTCCATCTGCGGGAAGGCGCTAAAGGTAATGTGGGATACCATTATCCCTTTAGTGCCGGCGGCAACAGCATCGCGGAAAGGCGCCAGTTCAACATTACGGACCCTTTCCTGGGAGGCGGTAATTGTTGGCAGGCCGAGATGAGAATCGACATCCGTGTCCCCATGGCCGGGATAATGTTTCGCGGTCGCGTAAACGCCCTGCGATTGCAAGCCACGAATAAATGCGCTGCCCAGTTTTCCAACCATCACCGGATCTTCTCCGTAAGAACGGGTGTTGATAATGATATTATCCGGGTTATTGTTGACATCGACAACCGGCGCATAAGCCATGTGAACACCAATTGATTTCGCCTCCCGGGCAGTTATTTCGCCCATCTGATATGCATAATCTTCTGAGCCGGTAGCGCCGACAGCCATATTTTGTAAAAACTCGGTGCCATGATCAATGCGCATGGGAATGCCCCACTCGACGTCCGCCATCACCAGCAGGGGATGCTTCGCCTCCCGCTGGAGGCGCTCAATGCAGCGCGCCACCGCATAGGTTTCACCGCGATAAAATGCTACGCCGCCAATATGGTTTTTACGAACCATGTTCAGCAGGCGCTCAAAATAGGCATTGTCTTCATTGTAGTAGCGCGGATGAAACGCCGGGGCGAACATTTGTCCGACTTTCTCTTCCAGCGTTAATTTATTTAGTTGCTTCGCGGCCCATTTCTGGGGAGCGGGCTGAAATTGCCGGGAGCTGCTGCAACTCCAGACAAACAGCAGGATAAGTGCCAGACAAAAATATCGTCTCATAGATTTTCCTCTGTTAATAACAAGTCGATTTGAGATTCATGGCAATGCTTATTGAGCAATTTCAATAAAATCCTCCACTTTTTCAAATTCTACATTTTTTTTAACCGTATGTAATACTATATTGTCCGTCAGTGAAAGAATTGTGTTCAAACGTCAAAATATAGTATCAACTGCGGAATTACAATGAAACCACTAAATGTAAAACTTACCAAATCTCCACAGTCCTCTTTCAAATACAAACATATTGAGCTAGATGCTTTCGAGTTCAACTGGCATTGTCATCCGGAGTATGAATTAATGCTGATGTTGAATAGCCGGGGAAAAAGATTTGTCGGGGATAGCATCGCTTTCTATGATCCGGGCGATCTGTTTATGATTGGTCCCAATTTACCACACACCTGGTATGGCGCTGCCGGAAAGATGGGCAAGAAAAAAACGCATGAAGCCATTTTGGTGCAATTTA
>JAUIFT010000049.1 GCA_030430345.1 Calditrichia bacterium
ATCGGCATATAGCAACCTCTTCTTTTCGGTTTTCTCTATCGCTGAATTATTTCAGGAATCCGCCGAGGATTGAGCTGAATCCCCCTAAAACCATGTTGAGAAAATCGCGGATCATCACCCTCAATTTGAGAACATTCACTGCGCCGGCAACGTGATCCTCGGTAATTTCTTTCCCGAGATCATCATCCCAATCTTTACTCATTTTCCTTCTCCGATTAATTTCCGGTATTTGTTTAACAAGCCGTCATAATTCTATGAATCAGGCAAACTCACCAAGGCTTTCAAAAGTGGTTTTGAATTCCTCGCGAGCACGTTTTAAACGCATTTTTGCAGCGCTGAGCCCGATTCCCAGTTCATCGGCAATACTTTTATAATCCATTTCTTCAAAATAGCGCAGCCGGATGATCTGGCTGGCTTTCTCCCCCAGTTTTCCGAGAGCTTCTTCGATCCGTTTTCGGGTATCTTCCTGCTCCAAAGCTGTTTCCACCTGCAAGAATGTAGATTCATCAACAAATTGCTCCCGCTGAACATCTTCAATATTTTCGGTAATCCACCACCAGGGGCGGCGCTGCAATTTTTCCAGGTGATTCAAACAGGTATTTACCGTAATTGTATATATCCAGGTAGAAAAAGAGGCGCGCATTTCGAACTTTGGCAGACTGTTAAAGATCTTCACAAAAACTTCCTGCATTACGTCGTAAGCCTCTTCCTTGTGTTTGACCATGCTGAGAATCTTTCCAAAAATTTTTTGGCGGTACCGGTTCAGCAAAATTTCAAACGCGCCGGTTTTGTACGGCAGCTCTGCTTTGGCAATCAAAACGAGTTCCGCATCGGCCATATCATGCAGTTTGCGACGGCGGTCTGCTGCCGATGCCGATTTGTCTTTCAACGCATCGAAGTATATGCGTGCGGCGATGTTTATTAATCGATAGCTCATAAATTTCTGGCAATAAATAAAGTACCAGACGCGGCCTTTTCGCCAACGCCTTTTTTTAGACATGGGAATTTTAGAAGTGTCACGTAATATACGATTATTTCTACTGATATTGCTGTATGGTTTAAGTTACATAGATGTCATTGCGAGGCATTTTTGCGCCGAAGCAATCTCCAACTCTACGTCACCAGAGAGATCGCGTCGTCGCTTCACTCCGCGCGATGACAGTCGAATTCATCTACAGCATTATTTGTGTAGTATTTCCTTTTTTCTTTCCCTTTCTCCGCTGGGAAAAACAAACAAGTGTGGTGGAATCAATCGTTTGAAGCAAACTTCTTTCTCAGGCCAATATTAGTGAAAACTGATCAATTAGCCAAAAATATTTTCGCATCTGCAACAGTCTGCTCCGGAAGCTCTTCCATGGGAATATGACCGGCCCCCTTGTAAACGACAAGGGTTGCATTCGGCAGATCTTTACGGAATTTTTCGGCGTGCGTCAATGGTATCCAGATGTCGCCATCTCCCCAGAGCAACAGGGTTGGAATATCAATAGTAGAGAGCTTCGCGGTATTATCAGTAAAATCGTGGCGGGCCCGTGCAATGAAGGCATCCCGGTTCCCTTCCCGGCGCATCATATCATAGTAACGATCGATCAATTCTGTTGTCACTTTCTCATCATCGCCGTATACTTCCCGCAAACTTTTTTCCATCAATGATCGTGGGGTAAAATAACGGACGATGTGATTGAGCAAAGGCATCCGGGCCAGGCGAAATCCCAGGGAGGGCTCGGGATCGCCGGGAAGACGGTAGCCGGCAGCATCTACCAGAATCAGTTTGCGCACCTTTCCGGGATAGCGCCAGCAATACTCCCAGGCAATGCGTCCGCCAAGGGAATTTCCGGCGAGATAGCAGGAATCGATGTTCAGCGCAGTCAGGAAAGCATCAAGAAATTTTGTGTAGGCCGGGCTGGAATAATCCTGTGCTTTATTGGGGCCGGTTAACCCGAAAGCCGGTAAGTCCATCCGTATCACCCGATAATCGGATTTGAGTTCTTCGGTCCAGCCTTCCCAGGTATGGAGCGAGGCAGCGGTGCCATGCAGTAAAACAACCGGCATACCACTGCCCTCATCGCGATAATGCACCCGCAGTCCATCGATATCGATAAAGCGGGATTCCGCATTGGCATATTTTTTCTCAATATCTTCAGCAGGGACATCCGGGGCAATTGCTATCAAGGATAGGGCTATCAGCAGTAAGATAATCGATAAGATAGTATAGAGGATTTTTTTCATGTCAGTGAACAGTTATCAGCTTTGCAAATTTGCCCATTTGCTCAATTTTCTCTTAAGTCCAGGGCTATGATTTCTTTTTGATTGCGGAGATATAGCTTTCCGTTAGAAAGGGATGGAGCAGTGTAGCATTTTCCACTGAGTAGCTGCATGCTGCTGATCTCACGATATGCTTCCGGGGAAGCGTCCACCAGGGCCAGTTTACCGCGGGTGCCCAGTACAACAAGCTTATTATCCGCCATCATCAGGGTGCCTTCCCCGAATCCCCGCTGCGACCAGCGCACTTCCCCGGTTTCGGCATTGATACAGCGTAAAATGGAACGATCCGTGCCATAAAGAAATCCTTTATGATAGATCGTTGAGGAGAAATGGTTTTTCATGTTATTATTCCGCCAAACCGCTCGAGCAAAAAACGCTTCGCCATCGCGGACAATTTCCAGCACGGCGGATCCTTTTTCCACCGGATGCGGAGAGGAAAAAAACACGCGATTTCCTGGCAGGATTACCGGCGTCGCCACATTTTCGTAGGAATCTGTCCGCCAGGTATATTCCCAGAGAACTTGCCCGTTTTTGGGGGAGATGCCGCTAATTTTTGAGCCGGTAAAAAATATTGCCTGCTCAATGCCATCTACCGGCATTAGCACCGGGGATGAGTAGCCGGGATGATCGCTTTGCGCCGCCCAGCGCAGTTTAGCGGTTTTCTTTTCCAGGGCGAGAATACTTTCGTTGCTGCCGCCACAACCGGTGACCAATAACAAGTCGCCGTAAATTAACGGCGTATTTGAGTAACCAAGATCGGGAACTTCTCCATTAAATTCGGCAGGGATATCCACCATCCAAATTTGCTGGCCATTATTGGCATTCAGTGCATACAATTTTCCGTGGGCGCTGGCGAGGTAAACAATGCCATTCTCGATTTGCGGCGTGGCGCGCGGGCCATTTCCCCAGGAATTCCGGAATTTTTTATCGGTGCGGAATCGCCAGATTTCCTCCCCGGAAGCAGCATTGAGGCAAACCGCGAACTCATCCGCACCGGCATCGAACATGGTGTACGCTTTTCCCGCAGCAATGGAGATCGCCGAGTAGCCTTCCCCGAGCGCTTTCCGCCAGACAATTGACGGCCCGGCCGCCGGCCATTTTTGCAGTAGGCCGTTTTCGCGGGAAATACCATCCCGCTGGATGCCCCGCCATTGGGCCCAGGAGTCGCTGGCGGTGCTGTCGGTTTCGGCGTGTAATGATGATAAGGCAAGAAACAGTGATAAGAAGATTATGTTGTAATATCTGAATAATTGCATATTTAGAAAAATTCCCGGGGAATTTTCACCCATCGACAGGCACAGGATGAATGAAGGTGAAAAGATTATTAGTTTAGAAATCTTATTTGTTCCCCTCCAAGAAATTGTGCCTGTATTTATCGAAGGGCGCAGCAAGAATAGCCGTTGATTATTAATCATGATGCCCGAAAAATATCCGCATCATCCCGGAAGGATTTGAATTCCAGGGCATTCCCGCTGGGGTCAAGGAAGAACATAGTTGCCTGCTCGCCCGGCTCTCCCTTGAAACGGATATAGGGTTCGACAATAAATTCAACATTATGGTCTTTCAACCGCTCCGCCAACTGGTGCCAGTCATCCCAGGCAAGAATGACTCCCCAATGCCGCACCGGCACATTTTTTCCGTCGACCGGATTGGTTTCCGCCGCACGCAATTCCGATGGGCGATGGTGGGCAGACATCTGGTGCCCAAACATGTCAAAATCGACCCAGCGCTCCGCGGAGCGGCCGATCTTGCAACCGAGCACGGTTTCATAAAATTGGCGGGTTTCCTGCAAATCCCGCACGGGGAAAGCTACGTGAAAAGGGCGAATCTTATCCATCTCTACTCCTTTACCGCTTTAATGCTGTACATGTGTGGCACCAATTGCCCGAATCTTTCGACAACATATTTCCCCTTTTCGATCTCCACCATTCCCGGAAAACAATTATAGGAAGAGAAAGGATATTCGCGAAAGCTCTGAATACGCAATCCACTATTCAAGAGGGCAGTCAACGTCTCGCTGGGACTATGGCCCCATTCGATATCATGAATTTCCACATCCTCGCCACCATCCGTATAGGTGCCTTTGCTAACCTCCTCAAATGGCTCTTCCTGAAAAAAGTATGGAAAAACTATTTTATCATACTTTTCATAATCCCATACCTGGATAAACGGATGGAATTCGACAATGAGAAAGATGCCGCCCGGTTTCAGATATTGCTTAATTAAGCCGGCCCATTTATCGAGGTCCGGCAGCCAGCAGATGGTGCCATAGGAAGTAAAGATAATATCAAATTTTTCATCTATATGCTGCGGTATATCATAAATATTTGCGTTGATAAAACGGGCAGCGATCTTTAATTCATCGGCGAGGGATTTTGCTGTATCAATTGCCGCATCGGAAAGGTCCACCCCGGTCACAATCGCCCCTTCCCGCGCCCAGGACAAAGTATCCTGCCCAAAATGGCATTGGAGGTGCAATAGCGACTTCCCCTGCACATCGCCAAGTTCCTCCAGTTCCACACTGTTCAAGGATGTTTTTCCGGCCTTAAATCCTTCAACATCATAAAAATCGGATTTAAAATGAGCTTCAACCCGGCGGTTCCAGGATTGCCGGTTAATCTGAAATAAATCATCTTTGCTTTTCATAAAGAACGTCTCCGGAATCAAATGTTTCCCAAAATACCGGCAAATTATTGGAATGTCAATAATTCTTGGGGAAATGGATAAATAAGCAAATAAACAGAACATGCGAACAACAGAGAATGAGCAAAAATAGCCAACTTTCTTTCTGCGCCTTTGAGTTTATCAGAATCTTTCCGTAAACTTGCCCGCAGTGCCTGAAAATAATGTCACCGCATTTTAAGAGGCGCGCTCCAGTACGGGGCAGCGGCGTACCCCAAAATATCTGTGTTCAGCCGGTAAAATACCTCGTTTAGGGCATTGAGATCACAAGCAAATTAATCTATTATTCATTTACATGGAGGCAGAAGATGGATCGAAGCATTTTCCGATATTTCCTGTTGATAACTTTTTTTCTTAGCGGAATGACGGCAGTATTCAGTCAATCCGAAACAGACAGCAGCGAAAGCAAAGTAGCGGATTTCAAAAACTGGGATGTCGCCCACCAATATGGACCGGCAGACACAGTGACATTTAAACTGACCAATGGCACCTGGATGAACCTGGATGTCAGTCCCGATGGCAAAGAGATTGTCTTTGACCTGCTCGGCGATATCTACATCATGCCGATTTACGGCGGACCGGCCAGGTTACTCTCCGGCGGTTTACCTTTCGAAGTTCAGCCCCGCTTTAGCCCGGATGGTAAGAAAATCAGTTTTACCAGCGACCGCGCTGGCGGCGACAATATCTGGATTATGAATCGCGATGGCAGCGATCCGAAGCAAATCAGCAAGGAAGAATTTCGTCTGCTGAATAATGCCGCCTGGACGCCGGACGGTCAGTATCTCATTGCCCGTAAGCACTTCACCAGCACCCGCTCGCTCGGTGCCGGGGAGATGTGGATGTATAACATCAACGGGGGCAGCGGCGTGCAACTGACCAAACGGAAAAATGATCAGCAGGATGCCGGCGAGCCGGTGGTTTCCGCAGATGGCCGTTATCTCTACTATAGTGAAGATATGAGCGGCGGCACCCGCTTTCAATACAATAAAGATCCCAATGGTGCCATCTACTTTATCCGCCGCCTGGATTTGGAAAACGGTGAACTGACCAACGACATTGCCATTCAGGGCGGTTCCGTGCGCCCGCAGGTCTCCCCCGATGGAAAGTATCTCTCCTTTGTCCGCCGGGTGCGGGAAAAATCGGTTCTCTTTCTCTATGATCTGAAAACCGGTGAGTACTGGCCGCTGTTTGATGGTTTAAACCGCGACCAGCAGGAAGCCTGGGCGATCTTTGGTCTCTATCCCAATTACAACTGGACGCCCGACGCTAAATCGATCGTCTTCTGGGCACAGGGTAAAATCTGGCAAATCGACATTACCAGCAAGGCACTGAAGGAAATCCCTTTCGAAGTAAACGCTACCCATTCAATTGCTCACACCCCCCGCTACAAGCAACCGCTCGGGCAGGAAGAATTTGAAGCAAAAATGATTCGTCATGCCGTCACCTCCCCGGATGGCAAATGGCTGGTATTTAGCGCTGTTGGCCATATCTGGAAGAAAAAATTGCCCGATGGCAAACCGCAGCGCCTCAGCAAGGACGATGGCCATTTTGAGTATTGGCCGACCTTCAGTCCGGATGGCAAGACGGTTGCCTACGTTACCTGGAGTGATGACAATCTCGGTGCGATTCACAAGATTCCTTTCAAAGGTGGCAAATCGGTACGGGTTACGACAGAGCCGGGCTATTATTATAATCCTGCTTACTCGCCGGATGGCAGTATCATCGTTTATCGCCGCGGCAGTGGTAATTCCGTGCTTGGCTATGCGCATGGTTTAAACCCGGGCATTTACTGGGTGGCGGAAACCGGCGGGGAAGGGAATCTGATAAGCGAAACCTACGCAACCCCCTGGTTTAACCGCACGGGCGACCGGGTTTACCTTTTCCGGGATACCTATCCCCAGAAAAAATTGGTAAGCGTCAATCTTGATGGCGAAGACGAACGCACCCACTTCACCAGCAAATACGCAACGGAAATCACCATCAGTCCAAACGAAGAATGGGTCGCATTTCAGGAACTATTTAATGTCTACGTTACCGCGTATCCGAAAACCGGAAAAGCGCTCGATTTAAGCAGCAAAAACAGCACATTACCGCTGCAGCAGGTCACCCGGGACGCCGGCACCAATCTCCACTGGTCCGGCGACAGCGAGCGCTTGCACTGGATCATCGGGCCGGAGTATTACACCCGCGCCCTCACCCGCACGTTCGACTTCGTGCCCGGCGCCCTGGACAGCATTCCCGGGGCAGATACCAGCGGCGTGCCGATCGATCTTATTGTCGAAACCGATATCCCAAAAGGGAAGCTGGCATTAACCGGCGCCCGGATTATTACTGTTGATGGCAAGAAAGTGATTGAAAATGGCACAATCGTTGTAGACGGACATCGCATTGCGGCAATCGGCAACAGCAGCGACATCTCCGTGCCTTCCGATGCGACCGTTATCGACGTCAGTGGCAAAACCATCATGCCCGGACTGGTAGATGTGCATGCCCATGTCGGCCATTTCTCCAATTTCCTGACACCGGAAAAACACTGGCCCTATTACGCCAATCTTGCCTATGGCGTTACAACAACCCATGATCCTTCCACCACGACGGAAGTTTCCTTTGCGCAGGCGGAAATGGTGCGCGCCGGCAAAATGCTTGGCCCGCGTATCTTCTCCACCGGAACCATTCTTTACGGGGCGGAAGGCGATTTTAAAGCAGTGGTTAACAGCCTGGACGATGCCCGTTCTCATCTGCGCCGCCTGAAGGCCGTTGGCGCATTCTCTGTAAAAAGCTACAACCAGCCCCGGCGTAATCAACGCCAGCAGGTACTGCAGGCTGCACGGGAATTGGAGATGCATGTTTATCCGGAAGGCGGCTCTTTCTTTTTCCATAATATGAGTATGCTGCTCGACGGGCATACCGGCATCGAACATAATATTCCGATTACCCCGGTTTATGACGACATTTTCAATCTCTGGAGCGCCGGTGAAACTGGCTATACGATGACCCTGGTGGTCTCTTATGCCGGTCCCTCCGGGGAAAATTACTGGTATCAGCACAGCAATGTCTGGGAAAAAGAGCGTTTGCTCAACTTTACCCCGCGCTCTGTCGTCGACCGCCGTTCCCGCCGGAGAACCATGATGCCGGATAACGAATACGTTCATTTCAGCCATGCAAAAGACGCTAAAAAATTGAGCGATCTTGGTGTCAAAGTCAACATTGGCTCACATGGACAACTGCAGGGCCTGGCAGCGCACTGGGAGCTCTGGATGCTGGAGCAGGGCGGCATGACGCCGCTGGAGGCAATTCGTAGCGCAACGCTAAACGGCGCCCATTATATCGGAATGGAAGAGGACATCGGCTCCCTGGAAGCCGGCAAGCTGGCTGACCTGATAGTTATGGATAAGAATCCCCTGGAGAATCTCCGGAACAGCGAAACGATTCGTTACGTTATGAAAAATGGCCGTCTCTATGATGCGGACACCATGAATGAGCTGGGCAACTATAGCAGCGAGCGCCAAAAATTTTACTGGGAAAAAGCGCGCAGCAATGATGCGGCCGTATGGCGCCCGGATATTGGTTATGAAACAGAACGGCACTGCGGCTGTGGCCGCGGTCGTCATTAAGCGCCCGAAGTAACACCGGGGCATAAAGACCGCCAACAGCCTGCCGGTTTATCCGCTGTTTTTCCAGCATCTTCACGTTTGGAAAAGCAGCGGTGCACCAGCATGAGCAGTGTATAGCAAAATTGAGGTTAAGCTTCATGCGGAATACTGTTAGAGCGATTTTTATGTCCATTATGAAATACCTGCTCCTATTTTCTCTGCCTGTTTTTACGCAAACCGCTGCGCTTTCTCTCGAATCGGATAGTGTAACGACCTCCTACCAGGAAATCTATGAGGAACTATCCAACCTAAACCTTGATATTACAGAATCTGCAAAGGTTACTGATTTTAATTTTCAAAGAGACGTTGCTAATTTTCATCTTAGAAAAGGAGAGATTTATCTTTGCGCCCCGGTGCAGGGACGCGTGTCAGCAGCGGTATTTCTCGGACGCGGCAATTTCTCATTTACCCCACCGACAGAAATTGAACGGGATCATCTCGCTCGCTTCTACAAAAAGACCTCATACAGTAAAGATTTTAATATGCTCTTCCTCTTTTTTGTCGACAGCACTTTAGCGGAATTTCGGCAACATCTGGCCTTTCAAGCGGGGAAAAGCAATAAAGAAGTGGAAAATGCGCTCGATTACGCCCTGAATTATTTACACGTTAAGAAAGCGAAGTTCTTCGTTCTATTAAGAAGGAGGAATGGATTATTTGAAATAATAGCTAGTGGCCCTTGGGGATAATTAATAAGAAGTTTCTGAACTCAAAAATTTCGGGAATTTTAATTAATAATTTATTTGATTACCAATTTAATTTTCTTTTTATAAACTTAAAAATGAAAATCGAAAATCAAAATATCCAAGATTTGTTTTAGCATAGAATTTAGTTAATCAAAAATTACACGCTTTAAAAAGATCAGAATATTTAGCAGTTGATGATTTTGCTAAAACAAGAACATTAGAAAATGGAAAATTTACAAGAAAGTTTATTTTAGTAAAACCTGTTCAATTCTTTTAAGCGAAAGTACTTCGAGTTGAAAAGTAAGCATTCAATTACTGTCAAAGCTATGCTGAGTAAATTGCTTAGTTCCAACTAACAATATATTCAAAAC
>JAUIFT010000796.1 GCA_030430345.1 Calditrichia bacterium
TTTTTTCCACAAACCAGGTGTTAAAATCCGCGGGTTGGCCATCCGAGGATAACGGGCGATTGGAGCTGAAGTACAATCGTTTGCCATCAGCCGTTACAAAGGGATCGATATCGCGATAGGTGCCATCAGCAAATGGTAACACCACCGGCGGCTGCCATTGACCATCCTGATATTCTGACATGGCAATTTTCAAAATACCGCGATCTGCCGAAGCAAGATTGAAGTAGACCGTCCGTCCATCCGGGGAGAAGGTCGTGGCAAATTCCGGTAATCGGGAAGAGACGATACCCGCGGCAAATATTTGTGGGGAAGAGATTGAATCCGGGAGCGCATACGGAGGTGGATTTTCCGTCGTTTCCGGCTGGCAGGCTGCCAGCAGCAAAAGGCAAATTGCAGCAAAGAAATAACTGGTTTTCAAAATTCCATCCTCCGTATTTAATGGCATTTCCCAATTAATCGTAGATTTCCTGGTAATGTTTCGAAATAGTACCATCCCACGGGATTGCCCCTGAATTGCGGCAATTTGAGGTTCTATCCGTTGGGATAGGGCGAACGCCTCACTAGAAAAATGTATGTTGTCAGCGATTAAAGAAATTGAATTCGGCAATAGTCAGCTAGACAGGTGATAGAAAATGAGCAAGAATCGAATATCTCAATTTACCACTTTACTTAACTGTTCAACTGCCCACTCTTTTCTGTGGGGCATGCTCATTTTCTTGCTGGTCTACTTGACCTCTTAAAAATTTGACAGTTATGCATTCGAATATGAGGAGTTTTCTTATGAAAAACAAACGATGGTCATTACTGATAAAAATCCTGCTCCTGACAACAATGGGCGTAATGGCGCAGAAACAGGAATTGAGTGGTATTATCAAAGGGCAGCTGATAGATGCCAATACCCAGTTGCCGCTAATTGGCGCCAATGTGGTGATTCTCAATACCATGCTCGGCGCAGCAACGGATGCGGAGGGTAGTTTCGTAATTGTTGATGTGCCGGTGGGCAGCTATAATCTCTCCTATAGCTATATCGGATACAAAACCCGCACGGAAAGTGATGTCATTGTTCGCCCCGGACGTTCGACAACTGTTTTGGCCGAACTCTCGGTAGCGGCGGTTGCAACGGAGGCCGTGCAGGTCAGTGCCGGTTATTTTTCCGAAGATAAAGAACAACCGGTGAGTATTACTAATTTTTCCCGGGAAGAAATTCGCCGCGCCCCGGGCGCTGCCGGAGATATTAGCCGGATCGTCATGAGCTTGCCGGCGATTGCCAAGGTCAATGATCAGTCGAACAGTTTGATCGTCCGCGGCGGCAGTCCTATCGAGAATAGCTTTTTTATCGATAATATTGAGATTCCCAACATCAACCATTTTCCCACCCAGGGTGCATCCGGCGGACCGCTTGGCTTAATAAATGTCGATTTCATTCGCGAGGTAAATTTTTACATCGGCGGATTCTCCGCAGCCTACGGCGACCGGCTTTCTTCGGTGATGGCCATCGACTTTCGTGAAGGCAATCACGATGCTTTTAATGCCCAGCTCGATTTAAATTTTGCCGGATTTGGCGCCGTCGCGGAAGGACCATTTGGCAAACAGAAAGGGAGCTGGATGCTCTCTGTGCGGCGCAGCTATCTCGATATGCTCGTCAAAGCAATCGACGTCGGTTCTACTGTCGCGCCTCGTTTTGGTGATTACCAGGGGAAGATCGTCTGGGAGCTTCATCCCCGCCATCGCCTAACTCTGCTCAGCGTTTGGGGAGATGATCATAATAATCCCGACCGGGAAACCGCAGTTGAGA
>JAUIFT010000797.1 GCA_030430345.1 Calditrichia bacterium
TTCTCGGGGAAGCTGTTTTGCTGACCTTCCTCGCGCTCGCCCTCGCTTTGGCAATGATCGAACTGGTATTGCCCTACTTTGCGGAGTTGATCGGCAGACCTTTGGATGTCGCCATTCTTGGCTATGGTAAGCTGCTGGCAATTTTGCTGTTGGCAGCAGTGATAATTGGGAGCCTCTCCGGCATCTATCCTGCCTTGTTTCTGGCAGCGGCTCGTCCGGCAACAACTTTAAAGGGACAGGGTTTCTCCGGGAAAGGCAGCGGCTTACGGCCGAATGTGTTACGCAAATACCTGGTTGTTCTTCAGTTTACGATTTCGATCGCACTGATCATTGGCACTCTGATTGTCCGCAACCAGTTGCAATATATGATGACCGCACCACTCGGGTTTGAGAAGGCGTTTTCCGTTAGCTTGCCCATTAACGCCGATGTGGTGCAGCAGCGTTATGAGACGGTTAAGCACGAGCTGAGCAGGCATCCGAATGTGCTTGGCACTACAGCCTGTTTTAAATCGCCCATCGGGGAGTACAATTTTGTTACCTCGATGTATCCGGGGTCCCGCGATAAAGGGAATTCCTTTTCGATCGGTATTAACAGCATCGATGGGGATTTCATTGAACAATTCGGGCTGGAACTGCTCGCCGGACGGAATTTTCAAACCGGCTCTGCCGTGGATAGCATGAATGCCTATATCATCAACGAAACCACCATGAAGATGCTCGGCTATAACGACCCCTCAGCCATTATCGGAAAGCGTTTCCCGCTGGGAATTTACCGCCTGGAAAGCCCGGTGATTGGCGTCGTAAAGGATTTTCACAACCGCTCGCTACAACGGAACATCCGTCCGCTGGTAATGCTATACTGGCCAAATCAATTCTACGAATTGGCAGTGAAGGTTAAGCCGGAGAACTTTCCGGAAACGCTGGCACATTTGCAAACCGTAATGAATACGTTCGATCCCGATCATCCCTTCGAATATTCTTTCCTGGATGAAGATATCGCCGGTTTTTATCAGGCGGAAATGCAGGTGGAAAAAATTATCGGTGTTTTTTCCCTGATCGCGATAGTGATTGCTTGCCTGGGGCTGTTTGGACTGGCCGCATATACTGCGGAGCGCCGCACCAAGGAAATCGGCATCCGCAAAGTGCTTGGGGCTTCTATCACCAGTATTTTTGTATTGCTTTCCGGTGAATTTCTGAAGCTGGTGCTCCTTGCCGGAGTGGTGGCGGCACCGGTGGCCTATCTGGCTATGAATCAATGGTTACAATCATTTGCTTATCGCATCAATATCGACGTGCTGACGTTGATGTTTGCCGCTTTCCTGGCAATAATGGTGGCGATTCTTACCATCGGTTATCAGGCAATCAAGGCGGCCAGAAGCAACCCGGTAGATGCATTGCGCTACGAATGATGCTATTTCGAATTTCGGACAAAAAATACACCAGAACACCAATTTAATGAAACCCAAAAGAATTTACCCCGTTTCATTATGGATCGGCAAAAATACCCGGAGAAAGAGACGCCATCTAAAAAAAGGTTAAGAGACATTTCCTGATTGTTTTTTTAATGAGGAAGCAATATCATTAAGTAGGGTGCACAACAAATTTTAAGGAGTTTAATATGGCAGATATCTGTATCCAGGTTCCGGAAATGGATTCCCACAAGCTGATTGAAGTAGAAGTAAAAGTGAATGGGGAGAAGCGTCGGTATAATTACCGGGTCGAGTTGTTTGACTGGCATGGAAAGGCCAGCACGGTGGAAGAGCGGGTCCGTTTCATGAAAGAGATGA
>JAUIFT010000050.1 GCA_030430345.1 Calditrichia bacterium
AGTGAGTTTCGGGCGCTCATTGAGCGTTTTTAGTTTTGGCCGGTGGGATCTGCACTCGCTTCCCTAATATCCGGTTATGTCAGTCTTCGCTTGTAATGCTTTCTGTTCTTTTATTATAGATAAAATCCATTCATGTCAGCGGCGGGGTAAGTTATGAAAAAGCAGCAAGAGCCAGTCAGTTACGGGGGATATTTACAGTTGGATAAAATTCTCTCCAGCCAGGATTTAAAGAGCGATGAGCTGAATGCCCATGCCCACGATGAGATGCTCTTCATCGTTATCCATCAAACCTATGAGCTTTGGTTTAAGCAGATTCTTTTTGAGCTGGACTCGGTAAAAGTAATGTTCCAGAATGATTATGTCGATGAACGGAATATCGGCATTGCCGTCTCCCGCCTGCAGCGAATTGTCGAAATCGAGAAAGTGCTCATCGATCAGATTCGCATCCTCGAAACCATGACACCGCTGGATTTTCTCGACTTCCGCAATTTCCTGACGCCGGCTTCCGGATTTCAGAGTTATCAATTCCGGGAGTTGGAAATAAAGCTCGGTTTAAAGACTGATAAGCGCATCAAGTATAGCCAGCAGGCTTATCATGTGCTTTACCCGGAGGAAATTCAGGCGCGCTTACTCGATTTGGAAAAGCAACCGACGCTCTTTGGATTGTTGGAATCCTGGCTGGAACGTACCCCATTTCTGGAATTGACCGGCTTTAATTTTATCGATGCTTATCGGAAAGCGGTCGGCAAAATGCTGGCCGGGGAGCGGACGGTGATTGAAAACAGCAATCTTGATGCGGATGACAAACATAGCCGGCTACAGCTGATGAGCGCATCGGAAAAACATTTTGACTCGATGCTCGATGAAGATAAGCATAATCAGCTTATCCGTGAAGGACGGCGCCGCCTCTCTTACAAAGCGACCCTGGCAGCGTTATTTATTAACCTCTATCGCGATCAGCCGATTTTACATTTGCCCTACCGCCTGCTCGCGGAAATTCTCGATATTGATGAGTTACTTTCTACCTGGCGCTACCGCCACGCACTAATGGTGTTGCGAATGATCGGTCGGAAAACCGGCACCGGCGGTTCTGCCGGGTACGGCTATTTAAAATCCACCGCGGAAAGCCACCGGGTATTTGCCGACCTTTTTAATCTCTCCACATTTTTGATCCCACGCTCGGATCTCCCGGATTTACCGGAGAAGATGGAGAAAAATCTCAGTTTCTATTTCACTCAACA
Organism: Calditrichia bacterium; assembly: GCA_030430345.1. The sequence continues at coordinate 1,242 of JAUIFT010000050.1, forward strand.
AGGAAAATGATCAATGAATATTAGTCTGAAGGGAAAACATGCCCTGGTCTGCGGCAGCACCCAGGGGATTGGCAAAGAAACAGCATTAACATTTGCTTCATTAGGCGCGAACGTCACCCTGGTTGCGCGAAATCGGGCGGCCCTGGAAAAAGTGGTGCGGCAGCTGCCGGATCATCAGCAAAAGCACCGTTACATCTGCGCGGATTTTGCTGAGCCGAAAGTGTTGCGTGCTGCCCTGAAAAAGTTCATGGACAAATATGGCCCGGCGCATATTCTCGTTAATAACACCGGCGGGCCGCCTGCTGGTGATGCGATCGATGCCGATACCGATGAATTCATCGATGCTTTTGGTAAGCACCTGATTTGTAATCAAATACTTACCCAGGGCGTGGTGCCCGGGATGAAGAGCGAAGGCTATGGGCGAATTATCAATATTATTTCCACCTCCGTCAAGCAGCCGTTAAAGGGATTGGGCGTTTCCAATACTATCCGTGGCGCCGTGGCGAACTGGGCGAAAACCCTGGCAAATGAGCTTGCCGCTTACAACATCACCGTGAATAATGTGCTGCCCGGCGCGACGAAAACCCAGCGATTGTATGACATCATCGAACGGCGTGCTGAAAAGTTCGGTACCGGGGTCGAGGTTCAGAAAGCGGCGATGATCGAACACATACCAATGCAGCGCTTTGCCGAGCCGGTAGAAATTGCCAATGCGATTGCTTTCCTGGCTTCTCCTGCTGCCAGCTATATTACCGGTATTAATGTCCCGGTTGATGGCGGGAGAACCGGCTGCCTGTAACATGAAGGAAAACAAGCACATATTGCTGCTGGTGCCCGGCTTCCCTGTGGATGAAGCGGATAGCAATTGTATTCCCGCTTTGCAGAGTTTGGTGAGGGCGATGCGCCGGAAAGCGGGCGATAGAAAATTTTCAGTAATCAGCTTTCAATATCCTTTTATAACGGAGCCCTATCAATGGCATGGCATTCCGGTTTATCCCTGTGGCGGGGAGAATCGAAATCGTGCCGGCCGATTAAATACCTGGTACCGGGCCTGGCGATTTGCCAGCCATCTCCATAAAAAAAATCCCTTCACTCATATCCACAGTTTTTGGTTAAATGAATGCACTTTCCTCGGGCAATATCTCTCCAACCGTTGGGAGGTCCCCCTGCTCGCATCGATTATGGGGCAGGATGCCCGGGCGGACAACCGTTACCTGCATCGTCTGAACTTTTCCCGAATACGCATCACCGCTGGCTCGGCATTCGCTGCCGACCTTTTTCAATCGCATCAACAAAAAGCGGTGGATGCGGTTATTCCCATCGGCCTTGATATATCCGAAATGCCCTCACCGGCAGAAAACGCCGCGCGGGATATTGATCTGCTTGGTGTTGGCGCCTTAACAGCGTTGAAAAATTATCGGGAATTTGTCTCGCAGGTCGCTTTACTGCGTGAAAAGCATCCGAACATCCGGGCAGTGATTATTGGGGAGGGGCCGGGCCGGGAAATGTTGCAGTCGCTGATTGTTGAGAAAAATGTCGGTGATAATATCCGGCTTGTTGGTAAATTACCCCGGGAGGAAGTGCTCGCTTACATGCAGCGCAGCAGAATTCTGCTCCATCCGTCCCGCTATGAAAGTCAGGGATATGTGTTGCTGGAAGCGCTTTATTATGGGATGTATGCCGTGCATTTCCCGGTGGGCTTTCAGCTTGATTCGCTCCGATTAATCGCCTGCGAGAACAGTGATGATATGAAAGTGAAGCTGACAAAATTGCTGGCAACAGGAAATGATCATCGCAGTATTTTAATCAGCTCAATTAATGAAAGTGCTGAACAGTTTTTGAAGTTTTACGACTGAGAATAATAAGCCACAGATGCGCAGCGATATACACGGATTTTTAACATCTGTGTGCATCGGTGTGGATCTGCGGCCGAAAAAAGATGAGGCTTGAAATTTGCGAAATATAAGTAAAATGCAGCGCTTCTATAATGGCTTTGCGCTGATGGTTTTTAATATAGGCTTGCTATTTATTTTCGCAAATGTCGCTGCCTGGCTCTACATGATCACCTTCCCCGATCACTCTCCCAACAGCAAGTATTATCTGCGAAACTTGTGGCAGGAGAGCACCCGCTATTTTACTACGCCACGCCAGGAGTGGGAAAAGGATCGTGCTTTTTTACGGCACATCTATCCTGATCGCTCCGACGCGGAAATCGCCGCCTTAATGAACACGCCGAGCATGCGCGCCCACCCCACCCTGGAATATATGGAGACCCCAATCCGCTCAAAGTTTTACAATGTCGGGATAGAGAATATGCGCTATCATCAATATGTGCACGATGGCAATGCCGCCGATATGATTGACGATGCTACCTGGGTATTTGGAGGCTCCACCGGTTTTGGTGATGGCGTCGCGGATGATGAAACGATTGCCGCGCATCTCAATGCGTTAGATAGTAGCAGCGTTTACATCAATTTTAGCGTGCAGGGCTATAACCAGAATAGTGAAATCGAGAAATTACTGCTGCTCTTGAAAAAAGGATATCGCCCGCGGCGCGTATTATTTATAGATGGGCTGAATGACATTACCCTGATGCGCGCAACCAACTTTCACCCGGCGGAAACCCCGGCACGGAATTTTAATGCCTATGGCTATGTTGCCAATGTTGCCCGATTGCAGCGCCCGGATACGGAGTTAATTCTGCGGCGCCTACCATTGTTTGAGCTGATCTATAGTTGGCGCGACCGCCAACAGGCGGGTAAATTGGCGACGGTTTCCGTGAAGAACGGTTACGCCGATATTTACCAGCCGGAAAATCTCTATCACCGCGACCCGCTGCTTCACTATCATTTATTGAGCGTTTGGGAAAGTGAGTTTGACAGCGTTTTTGCGAATATCGGACATTATCAGGAAAAAATTATCCACTACTATTCGCTGAATAACGCTTATTTAGATAAGCTCGCCGCCGCTTTTGGTTTTGACTATTACATTTTCTTCCAGCCGTTGGGATATGCCCAGCTGAAAAATCCCTTTATAACCGATCCTGCCGCTTATGAAAAAACGCTGCAGTATCGCAGCTATCTGACGATGAAGAAAACCGTTCAAAGTGCAATCGCGGCAAAACGTTTCAGGAACTTTTATGACGTGGCTAATGTGGACAGTGGCTGCGGGGATTGTTATGTGGATTTGCTGCATTACAATCCCCGGCTAAGCCGAATGATTGCCGTGGAAATGTTTAAGGTGCTGCACTAATTGAGCGTCTCCGAAGTGTTTGTAAAATAAACACAGTCTCCCTCCTACCAGTCCTTAAAAATAATTACAAATTAAAAATCATTCTCAAAAAAGAATCCTTCTTAATTAGGAATACCTCTCCTTAAAAATCCCAATTGCAAGATATCGGCGTGCACTTGTATACTTTCTCAAAATGCGAGAGGTTTAGTCGTGCTTTGATAAATTATAAATTTCATTTTTTGAAATAAAAAACGTCACGAAGTGAAATTAAAAGGTAAAACACATACAAGATTAACCAGACTTGGTGTTATGATTGGAGGATGTTGTGAAGTTGTCAATTCGAATTAATACGGTAATTTTTCCCATGTTGCTTTTTTGTTTTGTTAGTGGTTTTTCGCAAACCACTAAACAGGACACTTTGAAAATGTTGATGCGGAAAGTGGATATCTTAACTGTAGAGCTGGAAAAAAGTAAACTCGGTGATGTCGCTAAACGGGAATATAAGAGCAAATACGGTTTGGGACCTGCAGCATCAATGGTATATCACAAAGAATCCGGAGTTTCGATTGCCGGCTATGGCGAGGTGGTTTATCTAAATTATAAATCTGAAAAAGACGATGGCTCAGCTGGCGGGCAAATGGACCAAATCGATTATTTGCGAAATATTATCTACGTTGGTTATAAGTATAACGATAATCTTTTATTCAATGCCGAAATTGAATTTGAGCATGCCCTGGCCGGGGAAGGGAAACCCGGAGAAGTTGCGATGGAATTTGGATACATTGACGCGATGATAGTGCCGGAATTTACGGTGCGTGCCGGGATGGTGCTGGTGCCCGTTGGGATTATCAACGAGTATCACGAACCGTCGACTTTCTTGGGCACCCTGCGCCCGGAAACGGAACGGAACATTATCCCCAGCACCTGGCGGGCAAATGGATTGGGTTTTGTGGGAGCCACCAGTTCTGGTATCGGCTATCGCTTGTATGTTGTGGAAGGATTACGGGCGGATAAATTTACCTCCAGCGGTATTCGCAGCGGGCGGCAAAAAGGGGCGAAAGCAATTGCGGAAGATTTGGGACTTGCTGGCCGGATCGATTACACAGGTGTACCTGGCTTAAATATTGGCGCGTCTTTTTTTAGTGGCAACAGTGGGCAAGGACTTACTGATGGCGCCGGTAATGAAATTAATGCTTCAACAACAGTCCTCTCTGCACACGGCATCTTCAATAGAAAAGGATTGGAACTTCGCGCGCTGTATGCAAAAAGTTCGATTGGTGATGTTACTGAGCTAAATAATATTCTGGAGCTAAGCGGTGCCAATTCCATCGGTGAAGATCAGATGGGATACTATTTTACCGCTGCTTATGAAGTGCTGCAATTCCTCAGCCCGGGGAAAAATGCCAGCTTGTCGCCCTTTGTTCAATATGAAAAACTAAATACCCAGGATGCGGTGCCCGGTGGTTTTTCTGTCGATCCTTCCAAAGAAAAAACTAATATAACCTTCGGCGTGATGTATAAGCCGCATTCGAATATTGGTTTTAAGGTCGACTTCATAAATCGGGACAATGAAGCCGGCACCGGGTTAGATCAATTCAATGCGGCGGTTACCTATTTGTTTTAATTGATTTTAGATGTGTATTTCAAAAGCCGCTGGTTACTATTACAATGATCAGCGGTTTTCCGTTTCTGGCGAATAATTAATAATGAGACTTATTTTTATTAATAGCAGAAAAAATTAGTGTGAAAAATTATATTTGAAATCGCCTCGCTAAAATTTCCAGTTATAACGGCAGTTAAACTGGAAATGAGAAGGCTGTACCGATACCGGTGATAAGTATTTTTAAGAGAGAAGGATTTTGCGATGCAAAGAATGGGTTTACTAAAAGTTTGCTGCTTGTTATCCACTTTGATGGCCACGGGCCTGTTTGGGCAAATATATAAAACGCAGGATGCAGCAATTAAGGAAACATTTGCCGATGCGGACACCGTCATTCGTCAGACCCTGTTTTTAGACAAAGACGAACTAAAGACACTGCAGAAGAAAAGTAAGTGCAAATTTAACTCGCAAATTATTTCTTACTATGTCGGAAAAAAAGAAGGTCAATTACTGGGTTATGCCTTTTTCGAGGATGAAGTTGTCCGGACAAAAAAAGCGATCACCATGGTTGTGGTAACGCCCGAGGGAGAAATTGAGAATGTAGAAGTACTGGCTTTTTTCGAACCGGAAGATTATTTACCGATTACAAAATGGTTTGGCGCATTCCTCAAGAAAAAGCTGACGGCAGCGCTTTGGCCCGGCCGGGAAGTTCATGCGATTACCGGCGCTACTTTGAGCGTGCGAGCATTTACCTTTTCTACCAGACGCGCGCTGGTTGTCTATGATTACCTGAGGGAAAATAATACATGAAATATATGCAGAGCGGCAATTTTGTTAAAAACCCGCTGATGCGTTTAACCTTGATTGCCACATTGACCTTTTTGATATTTTTCTGGGTGACTGCCTTTTTAATGTATTTTGCCAAAATGGACTTAACCCCTTCCTCGGTAGTTGCTTACTATCTCGGTTCGGAAGCCGAATTTACTCAACCGCGCACCTATGGATCGATGCTGGAAGTTACCCACACTCACCTCGCGACAATGGCGATTGTCGCTTTATTATTAACCCACTTGTTTATTTTTACCGCCTATAGCAAAGCCACGAAGTATGCAGCTATTTTGACATTCTTTCTCGCCGCCTTTTTAGGAGAATCAGCAAGTTGGCTGGTGCGATTCGTCCACCCGGGATTTGCCTGGCTAAAGATTTTTGCCTTTATTGCCCTGGAAGTTTCCATGGCATTTGTTATTTATGGCTTGCTGAAGCTGTTGTTCTTGGGGAATCCCGGCGGCAAAAAGAAGCGTTCTGCCGTATAAAGAATCTGAAAACAGGAAATGAAACGGGCATTCGATACTGGATGGCTATTCGAAAACCCGTTTCACTTTTTTCTAGCGTTTGCCTGCCTCATGTTGCAGGGTGACGTAAGTGCGATAAACAACATCGGCCTGCGCCGACTCAACTTTCAGGGGAATGGGCAGGAAAGGGTAAATTCCTTCCAACTCGCAATCCAGTTTCGCCCCTTTGGAGACAATAAATTGCGCGTCAAAATTCAATGTATCTGATGGTTCCGCACTCCAAACGAAGCGAACAATGCCTTTTTCCTTATAGTAATTGAATTTTGAATTCACCGCTTCAATTTTCAGGGAATCATCATTCGTTTGCACTTTAAAGTTCACCCTCAGCCAGGGTTTTTCCGAAGTGAAAATCCAATTGGCATTGATGGTATCTTTTTCCCCGCTAATGAGTGTATCCGACCCGCTGATATCCATCCAGTCCGCAGAGATGTTCACATCGAAGTTTTCAATGAGAATCTCATCGTCAATAGCGCGATCCAGGCCGGCGCCAGTAATGCGCAGGTTGCGGAGAAATTCATTCCCTTTGACGTAGAGGCTGTCCGTGCCGTCACTAATGTCATAATCCGCGCGGGCGACAATTGCCGCTTTCCATTTTTCGGTGTAGGCGGGAAATGAATAAACATATCCACCGTAAGCAGAAACGATGGCAAGGATCGCAATACCGCCGACCGGCCTGCGGAAAACCGCGAGAAAAGATTGCAGGAACGGAATGGTACTTAATCCGTATGCGATCAGGTAAAACAGGGGCAGAAACCAGACGGTAAGAAAAAGAACCAATATCGCACTAAAAAAGAAAGCCTGTGTGAAAGTAGTCATTTGAAAGCCGGTCATGGAAATTGAACGGGCGAGAAATGGCAGCGTCTCGATGAAAATGGCTTTGCTCATTGGCCAGAATGAACCAGCAATGAGCAGAAAGCGAACCAGTGGATTGTTAACATTAACAGCAACACTAATCAGCAATAATACAACGGCTGGATAGGTGGCGAGGCGAATGCTGAGAAAGCTGAGTGAGATCGTCAATACCATTAAGAGTATCACGGCGCGCAGTAGATAGGGATATCCATCTTCAGTAAACCGCCACTTTCTGGTGAGCCAGAGGACCACCCAAGCGCCGGCGATCATACAAAGTGCTGCGAGTAGCAGGTAATTTTCAAAAGGATTGAGCCAGGGGTAGCGTAATCCTTTGATAAACTGCATAATCCCTTCGCCACTAAGGAAGGCAATGGCGAGAACAATTGTCATCAGAAAAACTTTGATAGTGGAGAAGCGTGCTTTCTTCTCTTTCGGAATATCCTTTTTAAATTTCCGGGCTTGCAGAATGGACAAGATGCCGACAATAATACCAATGGCTACCAGACCAATAAGCAGCCAGTGAGGGAGAAAAAAATTACCGAGGGCCGTCTGCAGCATCATATAGTGATCTTTTTTGCCGGCAGGGATGCCTTCCTGCTGATATTTGCTAACGAGGGCATCGACCAGGCGGCCGCTGCGGGCCAGCATCGGTTTTTTCAGATAGACAATACGATCCTGCGAGGTATGAATCGGATCGATATTAATGCCGGCGGTAAAATCGATAGCGGGAATATCCGCTTCCATAAAGGGCATATGATCCGATCCGGCACCGCCCAGCGCGCTGTTCCAGGAGAAGAAATGGGTCGGATATTCCAGGGCGTTATAGCCGAGTGCATCGTCCGCGGCATAGGCATCTTTTACCAGCCATTGCGGGGTTTGATGGGATTTAATATCGATGAAAGGGATCAACCAGCCCTCGCTGCCGGCCATGTCGATGCTGAACATCAGGGCGACTTTATCAATCTCGGGAAAATTGTCAACAAAATATTTGGAGCCGATCAGCCCGGATTCTTCCGCGCCAAAAGCGGCGAATATTAAAGTGTATTTTCGCGGCGCTTTACTCCAGATGCGAGCCAGTTCGATGGTGCAGGCAGTACCGGATGCGTTGTCGCTGGCGCCGGGATTTTCGAACTTGTCGGAATCGATGTGTCCACCGACAACGATGATCGAATCGCTGCTGCCGGGAAAGACACCGACGGCGGTG
>JAUIFT010000051.1 GCA_030430345.1 Calditrichia bacterium
GTCCGGCCGGGAAATCAACCGGCGGACAATGCCGCTCGGTAATTCCCACAGAAGCATTTTCCCATCATCCCCCCCGGTAAGGGCAAGCTGCTTTCCTTCATTCAGCGCAATCGAATTAATGGCGTTGCGATGCCCTTCGTAGCGGGCGGCAACAGATCCGCTTTTTCGTTCCAACACTGCAAAGTGTCCGGAGGAATATCCGCAGAAGGCCAATGAGCCTTCATTATTTAAGGTAATGGCGGTCGGTTGTTCATCCGGGCGAATGATATTTTTAATGGCGCCATTGGCGAATTCCCGAAAAACCAGCATCTCTTCCTTACAGCTTTGGCTTACCACTGTCCGGCCATCACCACTGAGAGCTAAATGGGAAATCCGGCTATGATGCTGTTGGCGGTCGGTGCGCAGGTCACCATTACTAAGATCCCATACCCGCACCGTCCTGTCCATCGCCCCACTAATGGCGATATCCCCGCTATCGTTTATTTTTACGCTGTGCACCGCATGATGGTGCCCTTTCAGGGAGCGCAGAACTTTTCCGCCGCCCAGTTCCCATAGCTTCAGGGAACCATCATCCGCACCGGCGAGAGCGAAGCGGCTATCCGTCGCCACTGCCGCACTTTTAATCGCAGCGGATTGATCCTCCAGGGCAAACAGTCTTTCCCCGGTTTTTACACGCCAGAAATGGGTACCGCTCCCAATCGTAGCGCTCAGGGCAAACTGCCCGTTATCTAACAAGGACAATGAAAGCACCCATCCACTTTGGACGGGCAATGCATGACACATTTTTCCGGCTAAAAAGTCCCAGATAAAAATCCGTCCGTCTTCTGACCCACTGATGCCAATGCTGCCGTCATCGTTGATAGCGACGGCTGTCAATGGTGTCGAATGATCTGAAAAAACATGGATAATTTCGCCGGATGGCATCTTGCGCAGCACTAAACGATGATCTTCCCCACCGCTTAACAGCCAGTGGCCATCTTTACTACAGTCGATGGCATTTACTCCCCCGCTATGCCCTTCATACTCATGATGCAATTGACCTTCTGCGATATCCCAGCAGAGAATGCGGCCATCATTGCCACCACTGATCAGATGACCACCGTCCAGGAAACTCAATGCTTTTACAGCGCCGTTATGACCGTCAAATAAGTGTGATGCATTCTGCTTCCAAAGATGCCATAGCCGTATTTTTTTATCATTGCTCCCACTGGCAACCCAATCGGAATCCGCACTCAAGGCAACGGCATTGATTGGCGCACTATGGCCGTTCAACGTTTTTAACAAACAAGGATCTTCAAAGCGGGTTAAAAAACGATTCTCAAAAAACTGCTCATCTTCCCGGAAAATCGCCTGGCGTATTTTCTCTCCGAAAGTGACCATTCCCATCTGTACCGCGCTCCAGAATAGCTGCTGAAGCAGGTATGATTTTTTCTTCCAGCTACGTAATTCGCTGATCTCGCCGCGGGACCGCATCAGCAGGCGGCGGGTTTGTTTTAAACCTTTCCGAATCTTTGGGTCAGATAAATCCCAGGATAAAGCGGCATCAATATCTTCGATCAATGCCGATAGTGGCCGGTTTAACAGTTGATCGGTCAGCACTATCGGTTTCCGGCAAACCTCATTTAAGGTTTTTATCGCTGTTCGGATAATCTCAGCATGCGCTTTTCCGATCTTTATTAAGATGAAATTTCTTACCAGGTCAGGAACCCGAAGCAGGGCTTGTTCTTTCGGGGCAAAGTCCAGCAGATAGAGCGCCCGGAGCCGATACAATGCTTGCCTGAAGACGGGCATTTCCGCTTTATTATCGCTATCCTCCTGGTAAAAGAGTTTCAGGCGAGCGATAGTTAACGGATAGTCTGCGGGAAGGGCGCCACACAGAGAAAGCAGTTGGCCAGCCAGAGAATTTGCCAGCAGTTCCCAAGTTTTTTCCAGGGTAAAGTCCATGACTTTTTCCTGAACAGCAGCAGACAAGCCATCTTCGTCGCCGTTCTCTTCAGCGATTTTACAAATTTCCGCGTAATATTCTGCCACCGGCATTGCCCCTTTATCATTTAGGTAGCCTTTAAGCAATGACAGCCGAAGTGGCAGGTAGCCAACCCGATGGCAAATATCATTAATAAATTTCCTTTTTTTTCCTGACGCTTCCTGCCCGGCAAGATAAAAATATGAAGTGATCATCGAAAATCGCTTCACCGGGTGCGAGATGAGTCCAAGATCGCTGACCGGAAAACGGGAAGTAAATAAAATGTTGCACTTTAGCGACATGGGATTGAGTCCCAGTAGATATTCGTCATCTTCAAATATCTCCCGCCCAAAAACATTATCTACAATAATGAGAATATTAGGGTGGTTATTACAATAGGTTTGCAGTTTTTGCAGGTATTGACGGTTTGCATCCGCAGCTTCCGGGTTGGCGACGGTCAGTGCCAGATGATCTCTCGCCAGGGAAATCCATTCTGATAGCCAGCGGGCTTCACTATCCGCCTGCAGCCAAAAGATTTTTTCAAAGGCAATGCCAAAGCGGTGAGCAAAAGCTGCTGCAAGTGTCGTCTTACCATAACCGTCCCCCTCCGTATCCCCCTCATTTACCAGCACAACCTTATTATACAAATCATTTAAGTGGAGATAAACCTCAACCATATCCAAATCTCTGCTGATAAAATCAGCCGGTATACGAAACGGCATTAACGACTTTACCGGCAGTTCATCCAACTGATATTGGGCAGTAAATGGGGAGGCGAATTTCAAATGATCGATAAGAATCTTACAACTTTTGGAAATATCTTTAAATTCAATTGCGAAAACGCGGGAAATCGGCGCTGGAATTTTCGGTGCATTTGGAAAAACACAGGGAATTACCCGTTTTCCCAGTGCCCGGGCGGTTTGCCATTCATGCCGCATCCAGGGAGAAATTGCCGCTTCCGGCGTCCATAACAGGCAAATGACGTCATACTCCATCACCATGTAAGCATTTTCGAACGGCCAGGCTTGATGATCCCGCAAAGTGTTCATAACACTGTGGAAGCCAGCCTCCCGCAGCGCTTCATGAAGGGCGCGGGCCAGTCGCTGATTGCGATGGGCATAACTGATGAATATGCGGGAAATTCCCATAACACTTACACAAATAGCTAAACGGTTTAAAATAATAATTACCTGATGCGCCAGGCACCCGAAGATTTAGGGTGTGTTGACAATTAATCGAAAACGCAGCTTTCGGTGCTTTTATCGTCTAATTTCGGTGTTTTTATCGTGAGATGAACCACATCGCAGCTCAAAAAACGCCGCATTAGACGAGAAAATCCCTCAAAATCTGCTGTTCCGCCTAATTGTCAACACACCCTAACTCGATTGATAAAAATGATCGCAGGCTTTGAAGAGTTTACAACATACAAATTGCCACTTTTTTTATTGTGACAGAATTGTTCAATCGGATAAAGCGAATTAGAAATTCATCCAGCAACTTTAAATGATGCGGCCAGTCATCCTTGAAAACTTTTTTTGAAAAACATAAAAAAAACGCTATCTTTGTTTTTTACAGACAAATGATAGATGGCGGGCGCAAAAAAATTCGCAAACGGTTAAACTAAAAGGATGACAGTATGGAGATTTTAGGTATCGATGTTGGTGGATCGGGTATTAAAGGGGCGCCGGTAGACGTTAACAAGGGAGAACTGTTAGCGCCTCGCCACCGCATTCGCACACCGCAGCCGGCAACTGTAAAGGCCGTGGCGGATACCGTTGCAGCACTGGCGGATCACTTTCAATGGAAAGGTGCCATCGGCTGTGGTTTTCCCGCAGTTGTCCAGCATGGTGTGGTTAAAACTGCATCTAATATCGATAAAGGCTGGATTGGCACCAATGCCCAGGCATTGTTTGCGGAGAAAACCGGCTGCCCGGTGCAAATTCACAATGATGCAGACGTTGCCGGTATTGCCGAAGTGCGCTTTGGCGCCGGAAAAGACCGCGAGGGCGTTATCCTGGTTCTGACCATCGGCACCGGTATTGGCTCCGGTCTTTTTCATAATGGCGTCCTGGTGCCAAACTCCGAGTTTGGCCATATCCAGCTAAAGAATTACGGCCTCGCTGAAAAATACGTCTCAGATGCAACCCGTAAGAAAGATGATTTGTCCTGGAAACAATGGGCGGAAAGATTCAACGTTTACCTGGCGGAAATTGAAAAATTGCTCAGTCCGGACCTGATTATTCTCGGCGGCGGGGGCAGTAAAAAATTTGCCAAGTATGATGATCACCTGGAAAGCAAAGCGGAAATCGTTCCGGCGGAATTGTTGAATGAAGCGGGAATCATTGGGGCTGCCGGGGCAGCTGCGCCATCAGTCGTACCGGCTTAAACTTTAAATATTTCAAAAATAAATGATCATTTTTCGAATTCGGCGGTAGAATAGAAATGTTCGCCCGGCAGCCGACATCTTTTATCCATCCATAAAACCGAGAGGTGATTTATGCACCACCGCTATTGTTTAACGGTTCATTCTTTGTTAATTATTTTGTTTTTCATTTATCCAATTTGCGGTAATACGCCGGGAAAAAAGAATCTTAAGCCACAGCCCTTCGACGCCAACACTGTCTTTTCGGAATTTTCGCTATCTAATGGTAACAATATTTCCAGTTGGGTTAAAAACGATGGGCAAACATCTTCCACTCCGTCAGCGACTGCCGGCTGTTTTTACCCACGTGGTAGTGCTTGGGTTACCTATAGAGACGGGCTGATTTGGGGGGGGCAAGTAAACGATGTACGGAATCCATCTTATCCCAAACTACGCGTCGGGGGCCAAACTTACAGAGTTGGAACAACGCCGGGCCATATCCTTGTGCCTGGCACGGCCACCTCACCTCCTGTGGCTTCCGATGCTAATTTAGCCCCTGTTTATCGTATCCGGAAAAACTGGCAACTACTTAATATTAACAGTCTCATAGTTTTACAGGATGCGGCAGAATTAAACGGCGTCAACATTGGCGCCGTTACAAATCAAATGGCACAGGATGTACTCGATAACTACGCCAGTGACTGGAATAACTGGCCGTCTCACCTTGGCGCCCCGCTAAATAGCGATGGCACCCCCGGTATTGCTGATGCAGACCAGGTGCTGTGGTTTGTTTATAATGATTTGGATGAAGGAGCCGCCACTTTGCTTTATGAGTCTCCTTCGATAGGCCTGGAGGTTCAGATAACAATCTGGAGTTATGCTGAAGCCAATCCGCTGGGCCAGAGCATTTTCCGTCGATATCGGGTGATAAACAAATCCGGCTTTACTATCGATTCTATGTACATTGCCCAATGGGTTGATCCCGATATTGGTAATCACACCGATGACTATATCGGCTGCAATATACCGCTGCAGACAGGCTTCGCATACAACAGCTCCGACAGCGACTCCCAATTTGATCCTTTTGGCCTTTCTCCCTCTGCTGTAGGATATACACTTCTGCAGGGACCATTGGTTTCTGCCTCAGGCCATACCGGTGTATTTAATTTTCAACGCCGCCCCGGTTTCCGGAATCTCCCCATGGCTGCTTTTGTTTATTATTCACCGGGTACAACATACTTACCCCCGCAAATAGCAGATTACTCTGGCACAGAGGCCTGGTATAATATGTTACAGGGATTTACACCGGACCCGGAAAACCAAACACCATACCTGATCGGCAGCGGCCCCAATACCGGCAGCCCTACAGTCTTTCCGCTTTCCGGCGATCCCAATGCCCAGGCCAGCCAGGACAATGATGGATTTGGGAATAACCTTCCCCCGGGAGATCGTTTATTTGCCATGAGCAGCGGGCCTTTTCAGATGCAACCCGGTGATTCTCAGGAAGTCATTTATGCAATCAGTGGCGGTAATTTGACACCGGATCAATACACTTCTTTCAATGACATGATCAGCAATGTTGAGTGGGTACGCAATTTTGCCACCAGCACTTTAGTCGGCATCGACGAGCGTCCGGAAAGGCAATTGCCCGGCAATTTCACCCTGCAGGGCAATTATCCGAATCCGTTTAACCCATCTACATCAATCGTCTATTCTCTATCAAAAACAGCGCAGGTAGTATTGCAGGTTTATGATGTATTGGGTAAAGAAATCGCTACCCTGGTCGCTCAGCAGCAGGCGCCGGGAGAATACCGTATTCCTTTTAACGCCACGGATTTGGGCAGCGGTCTTTACTTCTACAAACTGCAGGTCGATAATGCCAGTGATGTTCGTAAAATGATCTATATAAAATAAAGTAGCCCTGCCAGTTTAGATGTTGGATAGACAAATCTTAGGCTTATCCAACATCTAGCAACCGGCACTTCCTAGCTTATATCAACACCCAAAATTTCAGTTGATCGCCACCGGAACATTCACCATGTTTAGGGCTACCGTGAAACCTGATATTGTGAGATTACTATGGCTGATATTCGCTCCATTCCTGTAGAACAAGCCCGCATTCTGCGCCACAAAATTTTACGCCCGAATCAATCCCCGGCAGAATGCATTTATCCTGGTGATGATAACGGACGGACCGGACATTTTGGCGCTTTTAAGGATGAGCGATTTATCGGTATTGCGTCAATATTTCCGGAGGCGCATCCGGAGCTATCGGAATCACCGGCCTGGCGGATACGTGGCATGGCCATCGAAGCTGAAGTGCGTGGCGAAGGCATGGGTGCACTGCTCCTGGAAGCGTGCATCGCCCACGCCCGCCAGCAAGCCGGCAGCATTATTTGGTGCAACGCGCGCAGCACCGTTACTGGCTTTTATGGCAAATATCGCTTTAAGCCGGTTGGCGATGAATTTCCATTACCCGGTATCGGCCCTCATTACCTGATGGTTTTACATCTTGATCAATAACCTTAAAACTTACAGATTGCTATGGCACAAAATACCTTCCTGCAGTTTACCAAACTTCTGGCTGAAAAAAGTGGCGAGATCATTACTCACTGGTATGACCATCCCGGTTTGGTTATCGATGAAAAAAGCGATGAAACCCCGGTAACTATTGCCGACCGGGATGCCGAGGCAGCAATGCGCGATTTGATTCGTAAGCATTATCCCGACCACGGCATTATCGGGGAAGAATACGGCCGGGAGAACGATCAGGCGGAATACGTCTGGGTCTTGGATCCCATTGACGGTACGATCTCCTTCTCCTGTGGCTCCCCACTCTTTGGCACCCTGATATGCTTGTTACAGAACGGACAACCAATTCTCGGGGCCATTCATCAGCCAGTGTTAAAGCAGCTATGCATCGGTGATGGAGAAACCACCACATTAAACGGACGGGCGGTAGTAATGCGGGAAACTGCCTCACTTTCCCAGGCAACTCTGTTAACCACGGACATTGCCAATATTGAACAATACCAGGACATTCATCGCTTTAACCAGCTGCACCGCTCAATTAAAATTCTACGCACCTGGGGCGATTGTTACGGCTATCTGCTCCTGGCAAGCGGAAAAGCGGATATCATGCTCGATCCGATAATGAATCCCTGGGATTTGCTCGCCTTAATTCCCATCATTCGCGGCGCCGGTGGCGTTATCACCGATTGGCAGGGAAATGATCCGGTCATTGGTAATTCAGCCGTGGCGGCGGGGAAGAACCTCCATCCGGAAATTTTGAAAATGCTGAATGAATGAGATATATTCTTCCGAATGAAATCTGGAATTATTGTTACAGATTTTTTTCACTGATGCCCTGAAATGACATTGTTTTTAAATGCAATACGATCAAGCACTTAAAACAAATTTAAGTACCTACATTTTCTTAATTCCAATCTCCTTTCGAACCTTTTTCAAATTTTTTTCTTGCTTTCGCAACTTTTTACTAATAGACTAGTATTAAAACTACTAATGAATTAGTAAATCAATTTTGCGGGTAAATTATGCTGGAAAAACGATTGGGCGATGTCGAACTGGAAATCTATAATATTGTCTGCACGCTTAAGGAAGCTTCCGTTCAGGAAGTGGTCGACGAGATCAGTAAAAAACGGGAAACCGCCTATACCTCGGTGATGACCCTGATGAAAAATCTCGCTGAAAAAGGATTTCTCGATTATAAAAAATCCGGGAAGAAGTACATCTATTTCCCCCGGATTGCCCCGGGAGATTTACGGAAGAATCTGCTGGAACGCACCCTGGAAAAAGTGTTCGCAGGCTCCGCGCTAGACCTGGTGCAATCCCTGGTAAAATCTGAAAAAGTCAGCCGGGAAGAGCTGACGGAAATCAAAAAACTATTAGACGATCTGGATGAAGACTAATGGACACAATCTTACAAAATCAACAAGCCATCCTCTTTTATTTTTTGCAGGTCAACCTGATCTGGGCAGCCGGCTTTGGGTTCATTTACCTGTTCTCCCGAAGAATGGATATCCGCTGGCAATACAATTTCCATCTCTTATTGCAACTCTATTTGCCGGTTGCGGTAGCCATCTCCCTGCTGTTTATCAATAATCCTGAAAACAGCACTACGCCAGCTCAACTCAGTTACAGTATTTTTTATAATAGCACTGTACCGCAAATTTTAGCGGCGCAGCCTCCCGAAGCCCATTGGCTGCTTGCCGCGCTCCCCTTCGCCGTCGCCGCAATCGTTGGCCTGGTGTTCCTGCGTTTTCTCCAGCAATTTCTGGCACTGTTCAGCGTTATTCGCAGCGACCGGGAAGGCCCTTTGAAGATTCTTCGGCGCATTCAGGAAAAGGAAAATATCAAGCGGAAGGTTCGTATTGTTTTGACCCGCTTTTTTAAAAGTCCCTTCAGTTTCGGTTTCCGGCGCGGCTATATCGTTTTGCCGGAAGACTATCCGGAGCAGCTGAGTGAATTGCAAATTGAAATGATTATTCGTCATGAATTAATTCATATCCAACGCCACGATTTCCTGGTCAATCTTTTCCAGAAATTGGTGCGCATTCTTTTTATCTACAACCCGCTCATTCACCTCAACGATCGCCTCATCGATGAAAAACGGGAAATGCTTTGCGACCGCGCGGTCCTGCAGCAACCGGGCGTGGAAAAGAAAGCGTATGCGGAAACCCTGCTTGCCGTTACCGGCTTGCTAAATATGCCTTCGCCGCTTTCCCCGGTAGTGCCATTTTTTAACCAATCATCACAACTTAAAAAAAGGATTTTGATCATGAAAAAAAACTACTTCCCCTCCCGCGCGCTTTATCGCCAGTGGGTTACGATGTCAATCATTCTTTGCAGCTTTCTGGCGATTACTTTTAGCGCCCTGAATGCCGCGGAAGAAGGCGATGGCGATAAGCGTACCTTCATATCCGACGAATATGAAGTGACCATTGATGATGAACGTGTGATTGTTATTGAAGACGGTAAACGATCGGTCTATCCCAAGGATAGTGAAGAATATCGGCGGTGGACGGAAAAATTTGCTGAAATGGA
>JAUIFT010000798.1 GCA_030430345.1 Calditrichia bacterium
AATACCGGCGATCTCGGCCGGCAGGATCTCGATTTACGCTTCTGGATTACCGGCCGGCAGAAGGAAATCATTATTCGCGGCGGCCACAATATCGATCCGAAAATGATCGAAGAACCGCTGTATCAGCATGAAGCGGTGCAATTGGTTGCTGCCGTTGGGCGTCCTGATGTTTCGGTGGGTGAGCTGCCGGTGGTTTATATTCAGCTTACTGAAGGTGCGAATACCAGCGAAGCGGAACTGATGGCATATGCTGAAGAAAATATTCCCGAGCGGGCTGCTGTCCCGAAAGAGATTCACATCATTCCGGAGATGCCTTTAACAGCTGTCGGAAAGATATTTAAGCCGGCGCTGGTCCGCCGGGAAATTGAGCATGTTTATCAGCGGGAAATCGAAGCGTTGAATATGGCGGAGAATATTCAGGTTAATGCCGGTTCTGATGTTGTCCATGGTATTCTCGTCAAGATTCGTATTGATGCGCCGGAAACGATTCGACAGCAGCTTCAGGAAGCGATCGATCAGTCCTTACAGCGCTTTCCGGTTAAATATGAGCTGGCTTTTGCTGGTGGGAATTAGTATTAAGGAATAGCCTCGTAGCTACCCCAATACTGCACGCACTGAGGTAAATATAGGGTAATGCTCCTACGGACCTTCGTATCGTTGACATAATAAAACTGGCCCGACAAGGGCCGCCCTAATTAGCCCAGGACGCCAGTCCGGGGCGGGTAAATGGCGCATGGAGAGCATCGGTTTGCCAGGATAAAATATCCATAAAAAAATTCTATTTAAGAAGACGGGTAGCATGCGTAATTAAATTCCTCGCAAAGGCAGCGCAATCCTAACGACCGTACCACCTTCATCATTACCTTCAATTATAAAATCATAATCTCCACTATATAGCTGCTGCAATCGACTAAGAGTATTCGCCAATCCGATACCTTTATTCCGGGTCAGCTGCCAGCTTTTTGGCAAGCCAACGCCATTATCACAGACCTCTATTTCTAACTGATCCCCCTCGCAAAAGGCACGCACCGATACCTTACCCCCTTCCGTTTGCGGCGAGATGCCATGCTTGATAGCATTTTCTACCAATGGCTGAACAATCAGCACCGGGACCATTGCTTTTCCCAAATCCGCAGGGACATCAATATGCGTCTGCAACCGTTCTTCGAAACGCGCTTGTTGTATCTCCAGGTAATTCCTTAGAAAAGAAATTTCCTCCTCCAGGGTAATTTCCTGCCGGTCCGACATTTCCAGCAGAAAGCGGAGAATATCCGCCAGTTGGGCGGTCATCCGACGGGCCGAGCGGGGATTTTTTTCCATAGTTGCAGAGATAGTATTCAATGCGTTAAACAGGAAGTGTGGATGCAATTGCGCTTTCAGGGACTGCAGGTGCGCCTTCGCTAATTCTGCTTCGAGGCGGATTGCTGCCAGTTCCTTATCACGGTATTTGTTGTAATACTCGTAGATGACATAACCGGCAAAGATCAACCAATAGTTTGGTAAATTCCATTGTATTTCTCCGGCGAAATGGCCCAATGTCAATGCCGGCATTTCTCCATAGACGAACTTGTCGGAAACAGATTCGATGAATACATAAAGTGCTGCCAGCATTATGCTAAAGGGAATGTGCATCAGCGCCCGTTGAAAAATCCGGTCTTTCCCACTGGCGGCAATTTTATCCAGGCGAACAATCAACGGCGCCAGCCCGCCCCAAACATACCATTGCGGCAGTGTGCCTTTCAGGGCATCAACAAAAGT
>JAUIFT010000799.1 GCA_030430345.1 Calditrichia bacterium
GCTTCATCATACTGATCGAGGTAGTAATATCCTTCTCCAAGAAATAAACGGGCGCGATGCATATCCGGATCGGCACGAACAATTTCGCCGAAGGTATAGATCATTTCTTCCCAGTTTGCCATGTCCCGGTAAAGGACATAGAGCTGGTTCATCGCCTTTTCATTGTCCTTTTCCAGCTTGAGCGCTTTTTTATAAGCGGTTATTGCGCTCAGCGTATCTCCTTCCATTTCCAGCACATTGCCGTAGAGTAACCAGTTATCCGGAGAATCCGGTTCCCGCAGCAGTAAATCCTGCACCAGATTATTGGCTTTTTCCATCCGGTTCAACTGCAGGTAGAGCGTCAGCAACTGATGGACGAATTCCGATTCGCCATCCAACAGTTCAACCAGGCGCTCCCGCAGGGCAATTAACTCCTCGACTTTTCCTAACTTGGTATATAAATAGATCAAGCTGGAATGCACGGTCGGATTGAGGGGATCAATTTCATTCAGTTTGCCGTAATAAAAAGCGGCGTCTTCATAATTGCGCTGCTGATTATGCGCCTCCGCCAGGAAATAGAGTGTTTCGCGGTCCTGCTTATTGCGGCGGTAGGATTTGGAGAGGTATTCGGTGCTACGTTGATATTGACCGGTGCGGTAAAAATTCCGTCCGATCGCCTTCAAAATCTGTGCGGAGGATGAATCATAACTAAGTGCTTTCCGGTACTCAAAAATAGCCGCGCTGTACTGATCCTGAAAATCCAGCAGGGCGCCGCTGAGATAATGATCTTTCGCTTTCCGGGTTGCTTCTTGGGTGTATTGCGAATCGACACGATTAGCGGGACGAGTGAGGCTGCAGGCAGATAACAGGATAGCGAAAAAAAATATGCCGAGATAGCTTAATTTCATATGAAATTATTGTCCTTAAAATCAAGAAAACTAAAAATATCCATCGAACTATGGCATTACAAGGAAAAAAATTATAGAAACCGCGAATATATTGTAACATCTGAAAATAGACTTGATTTAATGGGGCTTTTACGATAATTTTTTGTAAAATGCTAACTAGTAGAAATTGAGGTTATATGTCTGAACAACATCTGAACCGGGATTCGCAGAAAAAAAACACTCCCCGGCGCTCTTCCCCCGCACAGCCCAAAGAATATTCCCGCAAAAAACAAATTTTAATGATAGCTTCGATACTGGCCTTTCTTGCCTTTCTCGCCTTCGGAATTTACCTGATCAGTGACCTTCCCGATTTAACCGAGCTGGAAAATGTTCGTCCGGTGCAAGCGACACGAATCTACTCCGCGGATAACAAGATTATCCACGAATTGTTCACCCAGAGCCGTATTTGGGTAACCTATGACCAAATTCCCGATCATGTAATTAAAGCAACGCTGGCAACGGAAGATCGTGATTTTCATAATCACTGGGGGATTAATACCTCCCGGGTAATAAAACCAATCGTTGTTAACCTGCTGACCATGAGTTACCAGGAAGGCTTTAGCACCATTACCATGCAGGTTGCAAGAAACCTTTATCAGAAACGGATCGGCTTCCAGAAAAGCATTACCCGAAAGCTGAAAGAGATTGTTACCGCTTTACAGATCGAACGCACTTATTCGAAAAAAGAAATAATGGAAATGTATCTAAACGTTTCCTGGTTCGGGCGCGGTGCTTATGGCATTCAATCCGCGGCTCGGAAGTATTACAATAAAGATGTCGGCGATTTGACACTCGGTGAATCGGCTTTACTGGCTGGATTACCGCAAGC
>JAUIFT010000800.1 GCA_030430345.1 Calditrichia bacterium
GGAGATGCTGTCGCCATCCAACCCGGTATCTTCGGCAGGATTGGCAATCGGCAAAGTGAAGGTAAACGTCGATCCGATCCCCGGTTCGGAAGTAACGTGAATAGTGCCTCCGTGTATTTCCAGCAATTGACGGGTAATTGCCAGTCCCAGGCCGGTCCCTCCCTGCTCCCGCTGATCCGATGCATCCAGTTGCTCGAAAGACTTAAATATATCCTGCAATTTATCCTTGGGAATGCCGATGCCGGTATCGCTAATGGAAACATCTACCATGCCGCTGTTTTCTACCGCGCTAACAGTAATGCTTCCTTTTTCGGTAAATTTGATAGCATTGCCAATCAGGTTATGGAGAATTTGCTGAATGCGGTTTTCGTCGCCAAAAACCATGGAGAGGTTTCGGTCGATCTCATTTTTTATAGACAGAGATTTTTTTTCCAGCAGCGGCTGGTTCAGGCGAATGACGATGTCAGTCAAAGCCCGAATTTCCACCGGTTTTTTTTGCAGGCGCAGATCATGGGTTTTCAGACGGGAAAAATCAAGGATATCATTTACCAAACTGGAAAGACGCTTTCCGGAAGAAACGATCATGGAGAGATTTTGCCTCATCTTCCGGGTTACTTTTCCTCCTGCTCCTTCCAGCAATGATTCGGCGATGCCAATAATTCCGTTCAAAGGTGTGCGCAGCTCATGTGAGGTGTTCGCAAGGAATTCATCCTTCAGCTTATCAATACGGCGCAGTTCCTGAGATACTTTTCGTTCCTGCTCCGCCTTTACCCGCTCGGCAGCCAGCGCTTCCCGCGCACGCCTTTCCCGTAAAAAGTGGATTTGATCATCCAACCCAAAGGCAAAGAGGATCGCTTGTAATACTGTTCCCAGCTGCAAGCCAAATTCCGTAATAAATCCCCGGGGAAAAATCTGTAGTTTAGAAAAGATAAAAATTGCCCCGCCGGCAATGAAGGCAATGTTGGCGGCAATATAAAAATTGGCCGGACGATATCCGCTCTGCATACTGGGAATGCTAATCATAAATGCAAAAATGTAAATGCCGATAGTGAGCGGAATAAAAACGCTCCATACGTTAAAATCAACCAGGCAGCGCACGATTGTTGTCAGGAGAAACACGCCCATAATTCCCAGAATAATCTGCTCCCAGCGAAGGGGGAGGTTAAATGTATGGAAATAAGATTTGGTAAACAGATAGAAGACACCAACCATCAGCGCGAAGGCCAGAATACTGGAAATGTCGTTCCAGTAAGGCAGGCCCTGCCAAAACAATTCGTAGGCGTAACTCTGTGAGATCATCCAAAAGAGGCTGCCGAGAAAAAGATAAAGCACCAGGTAAATATAGCTGGCATCCCGCACTGTGAAATACACGTAAAGGTTGTGCAGCATGATTATCAAGAGAATCCCGAGGAATATGCCCTGAACGTAGCGCATATTCCGGTCCCATTCGGCATAGTATTCGGACTGTACCAGCGCCAGACCGATCTTATCCGGTGGTGAGCCGTCATTTACCAGGCGTAAATAAAGGGTTGAAGCTTCGTTGTTGGAAACCCTAAGCCGCTGCAAATATCCCTGCTGAAATGTTTTTGGAATATCCCAATCGGAAAAAGATACGTCACCACCGGTTATCTTCTCGACGACATTATTGGCTTCATCACGGAGATAAAGCTGCACGCTATCCCAGGCAGCGGTTTGTAACAACCATTCGGTATCATAGCCGACATCGTTTACCAGCGTCAAGCG
>JAUIFT010000052.1 GCA_030430345.1 Calditrichia bacterium
GCTTATCTACCAGATGATTGATGAGATTACCAGCCAACAACAACCGGCGAAGGCCGTACTGATGATCAGCAGCTATCTGCCGGAACTGCTTGGTGTCTGCGATAGGATTGCCGTAATGCATCGCGGAGAGCTGGGGGAAGCGTTGCCAACCGCAAACTGGGACGAACATAAGTTGATGCTGGAAGCGATCGGGCAGTAGATTTTTAGGCCTAAGGTCTTAGGCCTTTGCGGAGATGAAAAACATTAGAAATTTGTAACTATCACGATATGTGTTAAAAAAAAATACTCACTATGAACTGGAAAATTCTCAATAAACTCGGCCCTTTTCTGGCATTGCTTTTTGTCTATGTCTTCTTTGCATCGCTGGATGCGAAAATCACTACTTTCACCGCCCTGGAGACGATGCTGTTACAAACCGTCATCGTCGGCATTTCCGCGATTGGTATGACCCTGGTAATCATTGCGGGGGGGATCGATCTCGCGGCCGGATCAATCATAGCGCTTGGATCAGTTGTTGTGGCTTTATTGCTGGAGAGTTACCAGTTTAGCCCATTTGTTGCGGCGTTTGGCGGTATCGGTGCCGGCGCGCTCTGTGGCATATTTAACGGTTTATTGATCACGCGGCTGCGCCTGGTTCCCTTCATTGTCACCCTTGGCAGCCTGCTGATTTTTCGCGGGGTTGCCAAGGGACTTTCCGGCAGTATTCCGATCAACGTCGGGCATACCCCTCTCAGCAATTTACTGGCAGCCTTGCCTGCCGATCAAAAATGGCAGTTGCTTCCCAGCGGCGCCTGGTTAATGATCATCCTCGCCGCACTCATCGCCGGGATGTTGCGCTACACCAAACTCGGCCGGCACATTTTTGCCGTCGGTTCCAACGAACAAACCGCCCGGCTTTGCGGGGTTGCCGTGGAACGGGTGAAGTTATTCGTTTATACCGCTGCCGGAGCATTTTCCGGCATCTCCGGCTTAATGTTAATGTCCTACCAGGAACAGGGTGATCCTACCGGCGCCATCGGTCTGGAGCTGGATGTTATCGCTGCGGTGGTAATTGGCGGTGGCAGCCTGAATGGCGGAGAAGGTTCAATCCTTGGCAGTATAATCGGCGCGGTCATTATGACGGTGATCCGCACCGGTTGCCAACTGAATGGATGGCCCCCCTGGGTTACCCAAATCGTCACCGGTCTGGTTATTGTACTGGCAGTGCTGGTCGATCAACTCCGCCATCGGCAAACAACGTAAGTGATTTCAGCTTGTATGGATGCAATCATCGACCGCGGCGAGGAGCGGGAAATTAAAGAATTTTCCGCAACTTTCCTCCAGGATTACGCTGGATCTGGCTGCCGCAAAGTGTCGAGCTCTCCATCTCGCCCAATGGTAAAAAGTACGTTCCTCTCCCACCCGTTCAGCACAGGGCCGCTAAGCGGAATAAAGAAAAAAATCATTGAGAGGTATCGCAAAACTTTAGCGCCAACAACAACCCGTTACATTCGGGGAAAGGCAAACAGCCGCCGCCATTCTCCGGACTGGCACATCGGCGCCGGCGGCGATACCTGAATATTCTGCGATGAAATCATCATCCGTTAATAGCCGGAACAAATGTCAGCATCTTTTCTGTTTACCAGTCGCCGTTACCGGTCAAAATCGTTTGATCGAAGGTCCACCAGGATCCACTACCATCGCTTTGCCAGATCGCCTTAAAAGCAAGGTAAAAAGAGCCGTTCACATGCTCAAAATGGCTGATTATTCCGGATTGGTCCGGATAGCCGACAATCTGGTCGACAGTCGCGGGATTATCAAATGTGCGCAGGTTCAGGCGATAGGCACCATCTTCCATCGTATTCCAAACCCATTCATAGCGCATTTCCTGGGTGTTGGTCTTATAGCGATAAATATGCCCACTGCTTTGATCGTGTAACTGCACTGCTTCCATAAACTTCCAGTTGTTGTAGGTAACGTTGCCATCTTCTCCATCGAGAAAGATTGACCAGGCATAGCGATCGCGAGTATTCTGGATTTTCATTTCAAAATCCAGGTCTCCCTGCCGCCAAACATACTGCCATACCGTTCCTTCATTGGTTGTAGTTACAGTCTTCTGCGCATTCGGGGACGGATCGAAGAAACAACCACGCTCGTTAAAATTCTGGCAATGGGTAATGTAATCTATTGCCTGAATTGCGTACGGGTTAGTAGATTGAAGCATCTGGCCGGGAACTGTGATCTTATTAAATTGGAATGTGGGATTTGCCGGAGGATCGGTAGAAGAAATAGGATTGGTGTCGTCTGAAGAACAACGAAGACCGATAAATGTGATAAACAAAAAGATGGGAAATAACTTCAGTAACTTATGATAACACATGACACCCTCCTTTCAAGATAAGGGGGATTAAGGGTTATTATAGTTTAATAGAAGTGATGTGTAAACATCCAATGCTCCTTCCTGAAGATTATATTTCGGGTACCTTACCGCCCTTATTCGACACTTATCATTTTTAAAATGCCCCGAATATTCAGGTGATAAAGGTCCCGGTTTCATTTTAAAATAAGAAAAATAATCCCGGTTTGAAAGAAACGGTTGAGAAAGTGGAGGTGAATTCGCTGGCAGTGGCAGCAGGTAGTAACAGCTATTCTTTAGAGTATTTAATCCACAGCAGCGCTATCAGAATCGCGACCGATACACTATCAGTGAATTCTCCGGTTTATTTATACTGCATTAACTCTTCTTCCGTGAACAACTCGGTACGATCTTTCGTTGCTGCCCGCCATTTGGCAACATCTGCTTCACTAATATGTGTATCGGAAAAGCTGAATGAATTTCTCAGGAAGACCAGCAAGTCGGCGATGTTTTTATCCGTTAGCTCCGGATTGTTTTTGATTCCGGGCATGAACAAATTCAACTCATAACGCTTTCCGTTGACCGTAATCGGGCCTTTTATGCCATTCAGGGTTAGCAAGATCAGGCGATCTTTTGAGCCACTGACATATTCCGAATCGACTAAAGGCGGGGCGAGATTTCCATTGCCTTTCCCGTCCATGCCATGGCAGGACGCGCAGTTTTTGCTATAAATGGCGAAGCCGGCAGTACGGTTATCCTGGTAAAATTTTCGGGGGAGCTGTGGCCCTTCGATCCGATTCTCCCGTTTGTTATTGATTACCGTATGTAAAAAACGTTGCAAGCTATCCGTTTGCGAAATGGATCGTATTTTATTCAGTAGTATTTCTTCATTGCCGGCACTGCCGCTGATGATCGCTTCGCATAACACTGGATTATTCTTCCGCCTTTCCATGATTTCCGAAAACAGTGCCTGCGCGGACGGTAAATTCATTCTTCCGAGTCGAAGCAGCAGTTGTTGATCGATCTGTGCATTTTTCAACGCAGCGATTCTTTGAAAATAGCGGATCTGCTCCGCTTCATTTTCCGGGAAAAAGGCCGAGAAGCGAATTAAGGTCTCATGAACAATCGCCGCAGTTGCCTTTTCCGCAACGCTTTTCCAGAGCGTCGCATCCAGTGCTGATAGACCTTCCAGCGTCCAGAGGGCATGCAACTGCCCATAGGGATTGGCGCTGTTTAGGGCGACCTCCGCGATCGCATCCTGCGCAATAATAGCCTTTGCGGCAATCAACTGCTGCTGCGCCAGCCGGCGTTCGTATGCAGAAGGGGAAGCCAGTAGGCGCGCCCAATCCGTCTCTGCAAATTGACCATAATCCGTTGCTTTTAGCGATTGCTGCCCTGTTGCCCTCACGCGGTAAATTCTGCCGCGCCCGCGCACTTTTTCCAATCCTCTTTCCAGAATTTTTTCCCGCAGATAGCTGGTCATATAGGCGCGGTGTTGAATAATTCCTTTACGCATATCCAGTATATATAAAGCTCCATCAGGGCCATTATAGAGATTGACCGGCCGGAAGGTTTCCTCCCGGGAAACCAAAAACTCACTCTTGTCATAAGCGGGCACAGCTGATTTTTTACCATTTTTTTCCTTGATTGTGTAGCGCTTGATCAAATTCGCTTCCGGCGCACAAACGAAGACATCCTGAAAGAAATCGCTGCCGAGCAAATCGCCGGTATAAACCAGGGGGCTGCAAGCGGAAGTAAATGACTGCACTTTTCCGGAGTCATCCAACACGCCCTCGATATATCCACGATTCACAG
The DNA here is from genome assembly GCA_030430345.1 of Calditrichia bacterium. Next base: position 4,151 of record JAUIFT010000052.1, read on the forward strand.
CGGTAGCCTGGTAGGCAAACAGGCGGTTGCTGGTGGCAATTGCCTGGTTATGCCCATAGCGTATTTTTTGATAGGCATTTTGAATCAACTGATTGGGCATGGTATAGTCGGTCGCGATCGGCAAGCTGTTATTATTGTAATATAGCCGGCCGTCAATATCTGCGGATAATCCCCACTGTCCCCGGAAAGCAGTCGCTTCCCGCAGCCACCGGCCATTTTGCCGGCGATAGCGGACCGTGGCATTCGCGCTGTAAATCCAGTTATCAAGGTGATAAAGCAGATTATTCGGCTGATGCTCGATATTGCCACCAACAACATAGAGAGAATCGACCAATTCCGTGCGCAACACTTTCGCATCTTTCAGTTCTGCCCACAGGAGACTGGTACCATTGGAGTAGAGTAAGCCGCCATAAACCGGCAGTAAGGTGCGCGGGGCAATTAAGCTATCGATGACCACCTGACGGCTGTCCATCTTGCCATCGCGATTTTTATCGGTCAATACAACGATCTTACCGTCGGCCTTCTCCTCACCTGCGCCATCAATGTCGCGCATGTATCCAGGCAGTTCCACGACCCAAATGCCTCCCCTGCGATCGAACCGCATTGCGACCGGTGAATCCAGCAACGGTTCCGCTGCCACCACTTCAATTGCAAACCCTGCCGGGAGGATAAACTCATCGGTGCTTATTTCGAAATTAGTATCTGTTTCGCAGGATTGAATAATCAGAATAGCAAAAAGTATAACCAGATATCGAAAAATCGTTTTCAAATTGATGCCCACTCTCAGCTGTTACTTTAGAATTTTACAAATATAAATTGGGTGCAGCATATAATACATATCCAACCTGTTTATAACAAATTTTATCCTTCTACCCCGGATATTGAGAGGCGCTTTACTTTCTATTTTAGTAAAATCAGCAAGAATACCAGCACCGGAGCAAGCTTCAGCGTTGCGCCGGCCGCCCCGAAGCTTCTGCGAAAGGAACCGAGTACGGTTCATTTAAGGCACTTGCACCATAAACACATTTGCATTGCCGGGGGATTTTAATTGATAGCGTTTCAGGCTGGCAGGAATTAAAACCGCCTGGCCCTTTTGAAAATTAGCTGTTTCATTTCCCCACTCAACGGACACCTCGCCGTCTACGATCAGAAGAAATTGAATCCCCTTCGTTTCCACCGTTTCTATCTCTGCCACACCCAATTTTATTTGTTCAATCGCAAATTCCGGAACGGGTGTATCGTATTTAATCCGGGCAGCCGCCTGAATGGTTATTGGTGTGGTTTCGTAGGTGAGAATATCCACCAGCGTTGCTACATCCTGAAATTTCGGGGTTAATCCGGCGCGCACGACATTATCGGAATTTGCCATGCATTCAATGATATTTCCCTTCAGATAGGCATGGGGAATTCCTGCGTTCAAAAAGACCGCTTCTCCCTTTTTTAAACGAATCAGGTTCAGCAGAAAGAGTGAAAAAAGCCCGGAATCCGCGCCCGGATAAATTTCCCGCAATTCAAAGAAAATTTTCTCCCGGTCGGTCAGTTCACCTTTTTCACTCAGCCGGCTGGTCAAATTTTCGATGGCTGCCAGTAATTCTTCTTTATTGGTTTGAGACTTATACATTAGTGATGAAAACATCCGCTTTACTATTTCGCTTGCCTGGGGAGAATCATTCCGAACTATTCTCATTTCAGCGACGATATCTTCGCCGATAAATGCGGCGATTTCCGGATAGCGCTGAAAAATTGTTCGTAAAGCAGGTATCGGTTGGAAACCGGCCAGGGCAAGCAACTCATCCAGGGCGATAGCGATTTCCGGCTTATGATTGTCATCCGGATAATTATCGGCATCGCGCGCATGCAGGATTTCCGCCTGTTGCTTATTGGGATGTGCCTGAATCGAAAGCGCTTCATTGGCGGAAAGGACCTTAAATAAAAAGGGCAGTTTGTTATTGAACTTTCTTGCAACCGCTTCACCAAGAATTTCCGCCGGATATTTTTTGATTAAGCGGTTTAGTAAATATTGTTCACCATCGATCTGTATTTTTGATGGCGCTTTCGGATGCGCTCCCATCCAGAGTTCGGCATACGGCAAGTCTTTTTCCGTTGCAATCCCAATAAATTGCGGAATAAAGGCTTTCTCGTTTTTGCCTCCCCACTTATAATGCTGAATTTCATTTTGTAATAAATATGGCCTGGGAAGGAATCCGAATCCGTTTTTCATCTCGCTCATACCATCTTTCTTTTTCAACTGATTACATGAATCTTCATTGCTTACACAAGAGCACTTTCGTATTTCTGCAATTATTTTCTGTGGCGCTACACAGGTAATGCCGGATAAATTTTTGCTGCCATCGCCCGCAGGCATCTAACCAGGCAATGACAGCGTTAATGGAAAATAATATCCTATAATTTTATTTTCAAACCCCCATTTATCACGAACCCATCAATTGGCGCATAAATGTCTTTGAAGACCGGATTACTTCTTGGTCCGCTATAGATTTGTCCAAATTTTGTTTGCCGGGTATCAAGAAAGTTTTCGAAGTTTAGAAAGAGTGAAAACCCTTCCCAAATTTTCTCCGTCATCAAACCAAGGATCCAGTATTTCTTGCCGGTGCTGCCATCATTGAGCTTTTGTGGGCTAAAATAATAGGCTTCAAGTCCAATCCGCAATTCGTCGTGAACTTCATAAATTAACACATTGTTCAACCGATGTTTGGCAACCAGCGGAAGAGATGTAGAATTTTCATTATAATGCTGTTGAACATTGGCATAAGTATACCCAACAAACAACTTATAATGGTCATAAGTTAACTTTATATTAGTTTCAATTCCCCGGGTATCAATACTTCCTTGCGACTGTTGAAACTGATACTGCCCATTGGAAATTGGGGTAAGCAAAATTGGTTCGCTGATACGGGTATAAAAAAGCAGGGAGTTAATGTTAAATGTCATCTTTTTTGAAAGCAAAGTGCGATAGTTGATATCAAAATTACTGCCGATCGACTCTTCAGCTTCTGTTTTCTCATCGTCAACAGGCAGCACATTCCTGAATTGTAATCGCTCAGCATCTTCAGTGAAAACGGTTGGGGTTTTGTATCCCAGCCCACCGCTTAATCTCATTGTCAGATTTGGATCAGGCTTCAGCAAAAGCGAGAGCCTCGGGAGAAGAAAGCTGCCATATTCGTTCTGATGATCAAAACGCAGTCCGGTTTCAATACTCACTTTTTGAGAAGTGTTCCAGGTATTCTGGGCAAAAACACCAACAGTAGTATGATTATAGTCTACGACTTCGCTGTTATTAAACTGATCCTGGGTAAAACGGTCCGTCCATAAATTTAATCCCACTATCCATTCAATATCCTCCCTGCTTTCGCTAAAGTTTGCTTCACTGAAAGAAGAGACCTGCTGGCCGGCGAATTTATAATCAGGAATTTCAACACTTCTGTCATAGAAACTGACACTATTCTTGAAGGAAAACTTTGAGTTTTTTGTTGCCAGATGATCAAACCCAAGCTGTGTACTAAATCGGGTGGTTTCGTTCTTTTCAAAATAAGAATGCGAACTATCCGCAATACCTTTGATGTATTGCAGATCTCCGCCGGTTCTATCCTCAATAGTGCTATTAAAACCAAGATTAAGCGTTGTTTTTTCGTTTAAGTAAAAAAACAATTTCGGGTTGAAAGTATATCGCTTGAATTCGGGAATGGCGGTTAAACCGATATCAGCCGGGTCGTAAGGCGAACCCGAGTTGTATGACATGAAAATGGTCGTTCCCATCTTTTGCGCTTTTTGGGAGAAGAAACTACTGGCATCCAATCCTGAGGCAGAGGTCCCATTAAAGAGGAAACTCAACTGTGGTGTCCCCTCCGGTGCTTTGGAAACCAGATTGACCAACCCGGCAATTGCACCTCCCCCATGCAACGTCGATGAAGCGCCTTTGATAACTTCTACCTGCTTTAAATCGAGCGGTACGATCTGCAACAAGCTTAATCCACCGGAGAAACCGGCGTAGAGCGGCAGTCCATCTTTTAGTATCTGAGTATATTTTCCATCAAGCCCTTGAATGCGAATACTGGAATTATAGGAAGTCGCGGATGTTTGCTGGGTTTGTATGCCGGTGCTTTCGTTCAATAACATCCGAATATCACCGGGTTTCATATTTCCCTTCTCATCCAATTCTTCACCGGATATAACTTCAACCCTGCTGGGGATATCGGCAATGGTTCGGCTGGATCTTGTTGCCGCAACGGTGACTTCTTCCACTGTTTCGTGATCATGATGAAGCAAAACCGCCAAAGGCTCATTCTGTTTCAATGGGAAATTAAAATCCCGGGATATTTCCTGGTAGCCAACGTAACTAAAAATGATCGTCTGCTTTCCGTCTGGAATATTGGTGAGAATCACAAAGCCATTCTGGTCTGTGCTCGCCCCAATAGTAGTATCTGCTAAAATTACAAAAGCACCAACAAGCGGTTGCCCACTCTCAGCATCTTTAATGTTTGCCTGAAATGTATTCTGGCTCCTGGCCGTTGAAAAGCATAGCAATGCCAATAACGGCAGAATCAATTTTTTCATTTTGATTATCCCTGTTTAAGTTGTTGTAAAGGATTAAAATGATGCACGCAGGTTTAAATTTGCGTATCAATCATCAAACACTGTCAACAACTTAAATTGGGCGGATGCCATATTTGCGCAATGTAGTTATTTGTTAAGTGGGAGATGTTTAATTGAGGAAATAACTCTATTGTTAAAAGAGTTTTTGGTGGGGTAAAATTCAAAGCGACAAAACCTGCACAGGTGCCACAGGCCATAAATTGAGAGCAATTGGCGCAATCATCATCTTCATGCGATTCTTCCGGGTGTTCGGCGCCACTTACTTCCACTTCATCATAACAGGTCAAATCGGAACAACATGGTATCGATGACAGGATCATGATATAAACCGATAAGGCTACGCAGATCAGCTTGACAATTAAGTAATCATTCATAAATAATCGACACTTTTTATTCTTTGAAATTAATCGTAAATTCCTTACCGATACGAATCAGGATGTTATCAAGGGCTTCTCTGAAAGTTTCCCA
>JAUIFT010000801.1 GCA_030430345.1 Calditrichia bacterium
CGGCGCTCTGGAAATGAGTATCTCTACCAGATGATGGCAGAACAAAATATTGAAACATTAAACTCCAAGAGCTTCAAAAAGGTGATTACCAGTTGCCCGCATTGCTATAATTCTATCCGGAATGAATATCCGCAGCTCGGTGGTAATTTTGAAGTAGTGCATCATACGGAAGTTATCCGCGACTTACTAAAAGCTGGTAAATTGCAGTTGAATAACAGCATCAATAAGACGATTACTTACCACGATTCATGTTACCTGGGCCGGCATAATGATATCTATGATGCTCCCCGGGAAGTGCTCTCCGCGATTCCCGGTGTAAAGCTGGAGGAAATGCCTCGTTCCCGTAATAAAGGATTTTGTTGTGGCGCCGGTGGTGGACGTATGTGGCTGGAAGAAGATAAACCGCGTGTCAATCAAAACCGGGTAGATGAAGCCGCTAACGAAACTAATGCCAACCTGGTTAGCACCGCCTGCCCATTTTGCTCGATTATGGTCGATGATGGCATTAAGGAAACCGGGCGGCAGGAACAGTTAGAAACACGGGATATTGCCCAGTTGGTGGCGCAGTCCTTAGGCAGAGGTAATGGCGAAGCATCCTCTTAATAAATGGGTGGAGATAAAGGGTTATGCTGAATGTTCTTTTCGCTGTCATCGCGAGGAGTGCAGCGACGAAGCGATCTCCCTGTAAATACTCATATTAGAGATTGCTTCGGCAAAAAGATGCCTCGCAATGACATTTCAGACAGCATTAACCATTCATCTCCCCCTAATTTGTTTGTTTATAAATATTGTTGGCCGTATTTTATTTTATCGTTTCGAACAGGCGCAAATCTTAACCTACTGTATACTCTTAACATAAAGAGTTTGAATGGCGGCTTTTTCTAGAAGTTTTTCCTGCATCTTATTTCTCCTGGCGATTTTCTATTTCCCGGCTTATCCCCAGCAGCAAAACATTCAATTTGACCGTTACTCGATTGAAGCGGGCTTATCACAAAGTTCCGTTAACTATATTTTTCAGGACAGCCGGGGATTCCTCTGGTTTGGCAGCGGCGATGGCCTGAATCGCTACGATGGGTATCAGTTCAAGATCTATAAGAATGACCTTGCTGATTCGAAGACAATCGGCAGCAACTATATTCTCGCCATCCACGAAGATCGCCAGGGAGAAATGTGGGTTGGTACCTGGCAGGGCGGTCTCAATCGCTATAATCGCGATACGGAAACATTCACCCGTTTCACTAACGATCCGGCGGATAACAACAGCCTCAGCGACAATTCCGCCCTTTCCATTCTTGAAGACAGCAACGGCATACTTTGGGTCGGCACGATTCGCAAGGGACTCAATCGCTTCGAGCGGGAAACGGAAACGTTTCAAAGTTATCAGCATGATCCTGAGCTTCCCAATAGCCTGGGCAGCAATATCGTCACCGCTATGCAGGAAGGTCCGAAAGGAACATTGTGGATCGGTACCGGCAGCAAAGGGCTCAATCGCTTTGATTCGGAGAAAAACGCGTTTATCCGCTATCCGGTTCAAACCAAGCAATCTCCCGGGCTAAGTCATCACGCCATTACTGCCATCGTTAAAGATCCGCTCGATGATGACGTTTTATGGATTGCCACGCGCGGCGGCGGCGTTAACCGCTTTCATACCCCCACTGAAGAATTTCGATATTATCACAACGATCCAAACAATAGCGCCAGCTTGAGCAACAACCTGGTGTATTCTCTTT
>JAUIFT010000802.1 GCA_030430345.1 Calditrichia bacterium
TATAATTAACAACAAAAGCCGCATTTTCTGCCATGCTAAAATGGTCAATTGCCGGGATGGCACGCTCCGCAGGTAGCGCAATCTTTTCCGCATAACAGCCGTATTGGGTGCCGACTACTACTTTTTTACCGACTCTTTTACTATCAACACCTTCTCCGACGGCGCTGATAACCCCGGAGCCTTCCATGCCCAAAATATAAGGGCGTTTAATCGCCCAGCCGTACAGGCCTTTTCGGGAAAGAATTTCCGCATAGTTAATACCGGCATAGGCCATTTCTACCAATACTTCACCGGCGGCCGGCGAGGGATTCGGCACGGTTTCCGGGGCCAGCACATGCGGTTTCCCGGTTTTTTTGAGTATAATCGCTTTCATAGAACAAGTCGTTTCTGATAAAGTTTGAAGGATATTTCCTAAATTTGATTCCGCAACTCTTCAATCTTTGCCGCGAGTGCTGCCCGCCCATCAATAGTGTTGATGTCCACAGTAAAAGTCGATGCCAGCCGCTTTACTTCCAAAAGAGAACTGGCGAAATTCCCCAAAGCATAATAACTGATTGCCCGCAGTAAAACGATGTCGTTGTAATCGAGCCCGCTACGGTAAGCAAAGGACCAGTTTTGCGAAACATTATCGGAAGCGTCCAGGCAGGATTGGGACTCGTCCAGCGCATCGTAGCTAATAACCAGACCGGCGTAGATATCATCTCTCAAACTTTCGGAAGGGGATTGATCCAGGGCATTGAGGAAGCTGCCCACGGCAGTTTGCAGCAAGCCGAGGTATGCACTGCTCCAGCCCAGACCGTTCAGTGCTTCCGCCGGCATGGTGCCCCGCTGTTGAAGGTCGGAAAAATCTCCCTGGGCGGTCGTAAAGTTTCCCGCGGTGAAGTTTCCCCAGGCCTGATCAAATAACTCCTCGTCAGAAAGATCGGAATTGCTGCTGCTACTGCAGCTCAGGCCGATGGCGATAATCAGTGAAATAAACAGGTGTATAAATTTTTTTTTGAAAGTCATAATTGCCTCTTGTCTTCAACCATTTAAATGCCACTTATCGAACCAGGATCATTTTCCCGGAATAGGCGCTTCCGCCTACCTGTAATTGATAAATATATATGCCGGATGCTGCGCGGTCCCCATTTGCGTTCCGGCCGTTCCAGGTAAATTGATATTCACCATTCGCCAGTGGACTGTTGAGTAATTCCTGCTGAAGTTGTCCACGAATATTAAAAATGGCAAGTTTGACATTTTGCCGATGGTCTTCCCTGCTAATTTGAAAGCGAATATGGGTTTCCGGATTGAAAGGATTGGGATAATTCCCCAGCAAACGGCTGCCATTGATTAGGTTCAGGCGAGGGCCCAATTTGAATTCACCAATTTTACGGGTCTCCGCAAGAATTTTTCCGTCCTGATATCGGGTTGGCAAGGGTTGCCATTTTCCGTTATCGTTGTAGTATATCGACTTGTCTTCTGCAGGATGTTCGAAGGTGACCGTTGCCGGCTGCCGGAGTGTTAACGAGGGCAAGCCAACGGAATAACTGCCGGCACTGGTGCTGGAATTGCTTTGATGATCAAAAATGGGCAAAAAGTAATCCTGGGTAACACTGTTCGCAGAAAACTCAATCGAAAAATATCGGTCATAAGATTCACCGCTGCCGCCGTTCTTTGACAAACTGGCAACGGAAAAAGTGCGGGTAATCAGGGCGGTGCCGGCGGTGAGGCGCAGAGCAACATCT
>JAUIFT010000803.1 GCA_030430345.1 Calditrichia bacterium
GCCAGAATTACCTTTCAGGCCGATACTCGCACTGGGCTATCCGTTTTCCCGGAAAACAATGCGCCTTTCCCAATGAATAATCTCCCCGTAGATGTGCTGCCCTATTTACAGTCGACTGAACAGGTGCAATCCAACGACCCGGCCATCGCAGCAAAAGCAAGAGCGCTGACAGCAAATGATTCGACGGTGTTTCAGGCCTGCCGCAGCATCTTGAATTTTGTCGTTAGCAATCTCCAGTATGTATTGGTGCCGGAAGCTTATGATGCCAAGTATGCCTTTGACAGCGGTAAGGGAAATTGCCAGAATTACAGTCACCTCGCTGCAGCGATGCTACGCGTCCTGGGAATTCCGGTTCGTATCGCCAATGGCATCACCCTGGAAAAAGCCTATGATCTGGCGCTTGGCAATCGCGCGTATGAAATGAACATGGCGCAGGGACGCCATTCCGGGTAGAAGTTTACTTGCCGCAGCATGGCTGGGTGCCTTTCGATCCGCAGCAAACAGAGTTTTTTATCAGCAACCGGTATCTTCGCATTGAGGTTGGTGTGGATAATAATGAGAGTGTTAACGATGGTTTAATCCGTTGGCGCATCCTTGAAAATGTTACCGCTCAGCAACCGAAATTCCAGGAGGCTATTCAGGCTGAATTTAATCGGGATGTTTCCAGTATGAATGGCCGTCTCGTATCCCGGGAAATAGATAATATCCTTTTGACGGCGCCGTTTCGCCAGCCGCAGGGGATCTTAGCGCAATTATTATTGCCGCCGCTTCAAAGGCAGTTGTAGATTTTACCAGCCTGGCATATACAACTGCCTTTGAAGCCGGTAATCTGGATTTTCCGGAAGGTTTCAACTTCGCTTTTCCCCGCCAGGTGCGTGGAGGAAGTGCTGCCAATGAATACCAGCTGCAGCGAAATTTTCTGGTAGAAACCGCCGAATATGTAACCGGCCGGTATCAATATGCGCAAATGTTTGTTTTGGAAGCGCCGATCCTGCTGGAAAAAGTCGCTCTCGCTTTACACGTTTTCGGGGGCAGTGGGGACATCTGGCTGGAGCTCAGTGAAGACGACAATGACATGCCGGGGAGAACGGAGGTGCGCAGTCGGCGCATCAATACCAATCGGATACGAATGCCGCAGGGATACCATTGGCTGGATTTTGATTTTACCGAAGAAAAGATCGTCCTCTCTCCCGGCAAATACTGGGTATTCCTGAACTTCTCCGGCGGCCCAATTGTCAATTGGTTTTATTCTTATGGAAAGCCGGTTGGCCCGATATTCGGCACGCAGAGCCGGGCTGTTGGACAGGAAAATTGGCCACGGATTCTTACCAATGAATTTAATTACCGCCTTCGCGGGAAATCTTCGCCGGAGTGGCAGGAATAGATAGTTTAGTTGTCCGGTTCACCTGGATATGCGTGAGAGAAATTGAGGGGAGCTACTTTTCGTTAAGTTGCTGATTTCTGTGAAGAAGTGTATTACATTGATGATCGATTTGATGAATTACAACTGTTAGAAAATTAGATGTGAACGCTATGACTAATAAATCCTTGCGGCCTTTGCTGGTCTTTGCCCATCGGGGCGAAGCCCAGGTGTTTCTGAAAAAGCTGCACCTGAAGAGTATGTCTTTCCATTTTGATGGCCTATATCAATCCGATGATGCCTATTTACTCATCACCGGAGAGGGGCTGCAAAATGCCTCCGAACGCTTGTCTGCT
>JAUIFT010000053.1 GCA_030430345.1 Calditrichia bacterium
TGGGATCGGCGGATTGTGTGTGTATCATTATTCGGTTAATATTCAAAGGAGCTTTCCAACGTATGAAAAAAATACTCATTTTCAGTGGCAGTAACAGTTCACAATCAATCAACACCAAATTGGCGGGATACATTCAATCCCAGTTTCCGGCGGAGAAAATTTCCGGCATAGACCTGCGCGATTACCCGCTGCCGATTTACGCCCATGATATTGAAGCCGAAGAAGGAATTCCGGAAAATGCTCAAAAATTGAAAGCGGTATTTGATGCCCACGATGCTTTTATCATCACGCTGCCGGAGCATAACACTTCTCTGACCGCCTTCTTTAAAAATACTGTCGATTGGCTGTCCAGGGTTGAAAAGGGCTTATTTGCCGATAAGCCGATTCTCTTATTCGGTACTTCCCCGGGGCCGGGCGGCGCCCGCAATGTGCTTGCGCATGCGGAGAAAGTGTTATCCGGCTATCTTCGTGGCAAGGTAGTCGGCACTTTGGGACTTCCAAAATTTCATAAAAGCGTTGAGAAACATGACGATAACAGTATCGCGGTTACGGACGCAACATTCAATGATGGTATGAAAACGTTGTTGGAAAAGCTACAGGCAGCGATGGCGGAAGATTGATTGGCAAATTACTAGCCCCAGCAAAGACGCAGGCTAGAGATATAGTATTTGTACTTCTCATATTTTTATGTAGCAGTCGTCAGTTATTTTTCCTGTCTGCTGCAACTGCCACCCACTCAATTCCCATCATCTTCCCACAATTCCCACATGAACCGGGCGACATTGCGATAAGCCATTTTAATTAATTGCTCCTCGCTCAAGTATTCCCGGATATCTGCTATAACCGCCGGGAAATGGCTGGCTGTGCGGTGACAATCATGAAAGATTGTTTCACCGGGCGGCATCTCAATTGCTTTTTCATAGAAGAAGTCCGCACCGAATGCCAGGGCATTTTCTCCCCCGATATCCAGTCCGTAAAGAATGTGATCGATCAAGGCCTCCGGACGATGATCATTGATAAAAGGACGGATAAAATTAATACCGATAATGCCCCCGCGGTCGATAATTTCACCGGCAATTACCTCCGGCAAATTACGATCATGCTCCCATACTTCCCCGAAGTTGGAATGGCTGGCAATCACCGGCACATCAAGATTGGCCTGTGCCACATATTCAAGAATATCCCAGGCGAGGGGATCACTGGCGTGAGAAACGTCGATGGCGATTTTCCGCCCGTGAAGATAGTCCAGCAACACTTTGCCGTCGTCCTTCAGGCCAACGTCGCTGCCGCTATACCCGCCAAAACGATTTTCATAAGCATGGGTCATGCTGATATACAAAAGTCCGCCGGTATTACGAATAATCAATTCCAGGTTTTTCAGGCCGGTGTCCAGTGGTGCATTCTCATTGCAGAAGCCGCTGGCACTTTCGATTGCAGCGACAATGCCGGTTTTTTCATTTATTTCCAGGTCCAGTCCACCATCAGCGGTTCGAACCGGTTTGAATTCCGCTGGATAGTTCTTTAACAAGTCAGCAAACTTTTCGCTTTGTTTGATACCGTGGGAGGCGCCATCAGGCATTTCCGGGGTAAAAATTGCCATCGTCTGCAGTTTGACATTCCCTTTTTGCAGGTGGGGAATCGCACAGCCGATATCTTCACTTCGCATCGGGTCTGCATTCGGTGTACGGACCAGATAACTGAGCAAATCGCAATGCAGATCGAAAACCGGTGGTGGCGTCAGCTTCTTTTTCATCTTTTCGGCTTTCACGTCATCAATTCATCTGATTATCCCGCTTCAACAACAATCGGGGGCGCCAATTTTTTCTTAAAAGTATCGTGTATGTTGATAATTAAAAGTACAAAAAAAACATCACGATACCAACCTAAAAACTGTTGTTTTCCGAAACACTGGCAACTATTTTTTATATCTACGGTAATCTATCTAATGATAACGGAACGAATTTCTCAAGAAACGGAGACTTCATGCTCGACATTTTAAAAAAGGTATTTGGCAGCGAACAGGAAATCGGTGATGAGAACAATCAATCCAGCGGTCATGACGTGCGCATTGCCGCATGTGCGCTTTTTCTGGAAATGGCGAATATAGATGACGAATTTAGCGACAATGAGCAGCAGGAAATTATTGCTATCCTTCAAACCGAGTTTGACCTTTCCCGCGAGCACGCCGAAATGCTTTCCGAGGCCGCCCAGGCAGAATTAGATGACAGTCTTGATCTTTGGAAGTTTACCAACATGATCAACGTAAACTATTCCCGGGAGGAAAAGATTCGGGTAGTGGAGCTGCTCTGGAAAGTTGTTTACGCCGATGGCAAACTGGATAAGCATGAAAATTATCTGATGCACCGCTTTTCCCGTCTGCTGAATCTGAAGCATAGTGAACTGATCGACGCAAAACTGGCGGTGTTGGAGCAGCGTCAGGACAAAAAATGATGGCTGCCCCCAAGAGTATCCGCAAATTTCAGGTATGTAGCAGCGAAGATAACATATTGCTTATTTTTGGACTATCCGAAACGCTCCTGCACGAAGCGGATTTACCGCCCTTTTCCGTAATCAGGGAACCAGCTAACGGCCTATAGTTTCCCGCCCGGTTTCCCTCGCCTTTCCATTGCATACCGCAATGATGACTGTATATTTCACGAAGCCAACTTGACAAACAAGCACACATTCCTGCCATCACATACCCTGCAACCCACATTTTTGAACGCGTTTAATTTTAACTTGACTAACAATATTTCCAGCCTTATTTTTAAACGCGTTCAAAAAGGATTAAAATGAAGATTAAAACCGCTGTTAACAAACTAATAACTGTCAATTTCAGCACTTCTCCGGATGCGCTCCAGGCTTTATTGCCGGATTGCATGACAGTCCGCCTGCCCTCGCCGTCCAGCAATGGTATCATCAGTTTACAAGCCGGCGACTTTTTTATATCCCATCTCGGACCGCTGCGAATTCCCCCAATTCACATTCAGCGGATTGCCTGCGGAATTCAGGTCGATTTACACACATTGGACGGGACTTACCCCAGCCTGTTCCCCCTCTTTGAATCAGTCTCTTCCCGGCTATGGCATCAATTGGAGCGCCGGGAAATCCTCCGCAATGATTCTCCACCGGTATTCATAATCGATGATCCCGGGGAATTTTACACCATTACCTGCCAGGCGCGCCGCTCTCCCTGCAGCGGCTACTTAAGCACGGATATGAAAAGCGTGATGCTGGCAAAACCCGCCGGCAGCGTTTTCCCCGATGTAAAAGCAGCCGCGAAATTCTCCCTGGAAAGCAATGGCCTTTGTTTATATGATCCACTTCGCCGGCAAGCTTTTCTCCAGACCGTCGGGCATCCTGACTGGGAAATCTGCTTCTGTCATTCGGTAGAGCATCATTTTCCACATTTGCATACATTCTTTCGGGAGAATAAAATCAATACTGTGCTGGATTCCGCCCTGCTCATCGAAGAGGAAACCCTCGTATGGCAGAGCTATCGCCCATTAGCTCCGCTATCAATGCCCGGCGCAGCCTCTCAATCAGATGTCATTCTATCGACGGCATCTGCCGAACAAGAGGGAGGGCGTTATGTTTAAACAGAAGCCGGTTTATGTAGAATTGTATATCAACGCAAAATTCAGTGACCTCTGGGAATACACGCAGAACCCTGAGAAACAGCAACAATGGGATTTACGTTTTTCCGAAATCACGCCAATCTCCCAGGAAGATGAAACGAATGGGCAGCTACTGGAATACCGTAAAAATATCGCCCCCGGGGTTAATGTAATTGGCAGAGGAAAGGCCAAGGAAGCCCGCTTTGAGGAAACCGGGGAAAATTCCCATACCCTTACTTTTTGGTCCGATCAGCTCTTTTCACCGATTAAATCCGGCAGCGGATTATGGATATACGGACTCAACGACAGCGGTTTTCATTTCAAAACCTGGTTCGATTATCAAACCCGCTTTGGTCTTTTCGGCCGCTTTCTCGATACTATTTTATTTCGGCCGCTGCTTGGCTGGGCCACCGCCTGGAGCTTTGACTGCTTGCGTTTATGGCTGGAGAAAAACATTCATCCGAAAACATCCCTGCGTCTTTACCTGGCGCACATGCTAATTGCGACCTTCCTGGCGTTTGCCTGGATATACCAGGGGCTGGTGCCGAAAATGCTCTATCCGGAAACCGGAGAGCTGGCCTTGTTGCAAAACACCGGTCTATTTCCCGGTTACGAGCGTTTGATACTGCCTTACATCGGCATTGGGGAAATCATCTTCGGCCTGCTTTTCCTGCTATTTCGAAGTAAGTTGCTGCATTTTATTAATTGCCTTGCCTTGCTTGGCCTTGCGGTAGGTGCGATATTTCACTCGCCGGCATTGTATTTAGCACCATTCAATCCTGCCAGTCTGACCATCGCCATGGCAGGATTATCCATTGTCGACTGGTTAATCATTGATTTGCTGCCCACAGCCGGTAATTGTTTGAGAAAACCAAAAGAGGCTTATTATGAATCCGTCTCCGGCGAAGCCGCTGATGTTATTTGACGGCGTTTGCAACCTTTGCAACAACTCTGTGCAATTTATTATCGAACGGGATCCCCGGGCGCATCTGCAATTTGCATCACTACAATCGAATACCGGGCAGGCCCTCCTGAAGAAATTTCAGCTCCCCACCGATGATTTTGACACTTTTGTTCTGATTGAGAATGATCGTGCTTATACCCGCTCATCCGGCGCCCTGAAAGCGGTCCGCCACCTGAAAGGTCTTTGGCCGCTGCTCTATGGATTTATCATCATTCCCAAACCGATTCGCGACTTTTTCTATAATCTCATTGCCAGAAACCGCTATCGCTGGTTTGGTAAACAAGAGCACTGTATGCTGCCCACACCGGACCTTAAACAACGGTTCCTTGATTAATATGACAGCCAATGCCACCAAAAATCAAAAAGCGGCGGAAACCCGCCAGCGCATTCTCGACGCATCGCTGAAGTTGTTTCTGGAAACCGGATACGAGCGAGCAACGATGCGAAAGATCGCTCAGATGGCCGGCTTAACGCCGGGCGCCACTTATTATCATTTCAAAACCAAAGAGCATATCATCTTTCATTTTTATGAGAAATCCTACCAGGATCATCTCGAACCGGCGCGGGCAGCGCTTCATAACAACAAGGCTTTAAAAGCACGCATTACCGGGTTGATCAAAACTCATCTTGATGTCGCCCGGCCGTATCACCAGATTTCGAAAGCACTTTTTCGGGTAGCTTCTACCCCCGGTCATCCCTTATCTCCTTTTAGCGAGGAAACCCGCGCGCTCCGGGAAGAAAACATCTCTCTCCTGCGCGAAGGGGTTGATGGCGCATCAGACCGGATTCCCAGTGGCATCAAAGATAAACTGCCGGAAATCCTCTGGCTATTCAAAATCCTTATCATCATATATTGGCTGTTTGATACAACCCCCGATCAAGAAAAAACCGATCGGCTGGTCGATCGCAGCGTGGACTTGATCGTGCGGCTGCTGGCGATTTCCAATCTGCCGGGAATGAAATCTTTTAGTGAGAAGCTGGTGGGATTGTTTGAGGAGTTCAAGCCCTATCATTAAAAAATTGCCGAATTTTCTACAGTGGCAATAACAGCAGGAAGTCAAAAAAGGACTGCCTACTGCCATTGCCCGTTGCCGCTGATCCTTAAAACCCTTTCCCTATCCGGCGGAAATGTCATAACAATACAGCACGTCATGATCGCGCAGATAGAGCTTTCCATTGGCGATGACCGGATGGGCCCAGGTTGGTTTACCGCTGCGGTCGGGTTGCGCAAAGCGGCCGCGCTCCAGGTATTCCGCCGTGCTCGGCTCGATCAGCAACATAATGCCATCCTCGGTACGAAAATAGAGACGGTCATCGGCAAATGCCACAGAGCCTTTCGCTACCCGGCGGCCATTGCGTCTTTCATCCCACAATACTTCTCCACTTTCGTAGTTCAGGCAGGCAAGGTAACCGCCGGAATTACCACCATTGGCGCCATAGAGACTGCCCTTGTGGAGGATCATTCCACCGTGATGATTTTTCATCCGGTTAGTGAAGTAAACTTCTTCGGCCTGAAAGCTGCCATCATCACTTTTGCTGAGCTTAGCGAGCCCGCCGCCATTACCATATGCGGATGCCGCGAATACCAGGCCATTATGATAAATTGGCGTGGAACAGTTAATCCCATACTGGTTCGACGGTTTCTCATATTCCCAGAGAAAGCGCCCATCGCTGGCAGCGACACCAACCAACGACCTGGCGGTAAATTGCACATATTGCCGCTCTCCGCCAAAATCGATTGCAATAGCGGAGGCATACGCTGCAGCAGGACTGCCAGGCAGCTTACTCTGCCAAACAGTTTCCCCGGAAGTTTTATTCAAAGCAACAATTGATGCCTCCGGCCCACCGGGCGTGCAAATCACTTTATCACCGTCAATTAATGGCGATTCACGATAGCTCCAGCGCGGCACACTGCCGCCAAAATCTTCCGTCATACTGCGCTGCCAAAGGATTTTACCGTCTGCTACCTGCAGGCAGGTGATATCCCCATTCAATCCAACGACGTAGAGCCGTTTACCATCGACTGTCGGCGTGCTTCCCGGCCCGTCGTTCGATTGATTCATTTCCTGATGATATGCCGGACCAATCCGAACCCGCCAGAGCTCACTGCCATCTTTTTCGCTTAATGCCCAAACGACTTCGTCTTCACCAAGGTTACTCATCCCAAAGATTCGCCCATCAGCCACCGACGGCGTGCTGTCTCCACCACCCAGTCCCGCGATTTTCCAGCTAAGCGCGGGGCCGTTCTCCGGCCAGGATTGCTGCAGACCTTTTTCCTGCGAAATGGCAGTGCGATCCGGCCCCTGCCACTGCGGCCAATCTTTCGGCGGGGATTCCCCCCAAAGGGAAGTCGCGGCCAGCGCAGTTATTATCAAGGCGCAAATACAAATATTCGCCAGCGGATGATTTAAGTTGAAAACAGCCGGGAAAATTCCCTTGAAGCTCGATACATTCATGAACAAACCTCCATTTATACTGGTTTTAGCATACACTATTCATTATAAAATATATGCTACATCATCGCTCGTATAACTAGATAAGCACACGCATTTACATAATCAACAGCTCTATCGCAAAATATTAATTAGTAAAGATCTATCAATTCGAGGGTTTGATTTTGATCTTCTGCTTATCCTAATTTTTACTTAACGGGAAAAAGGCGCCGTTGTTCAAATAAAGAAAGAGAAATTTTCCCGCTATTGCATAACTAATCCATAAACAATAACTTTTCCTACATTGCAACAACGTTAAAGCGATGCAACGGGAATACGATCATTGACAAGAGAGAGGAAGATATGAGCGATAAAACACCACAAACCCTGCTTTGCCTGGCGAGCTATTATAAAGGCGTCGCATTTCTGAGAGAAGCAAAGCGCCTGGGCAACCGGGTATTTTTACTGACCGCGAAGCGTCTGGAAAACGAGGATTGGCCCCGCGATATTCTCGACGATATTTTTTATATAGAAGAAGAGGGCGATGAATGGGATATTCCCAATTTAATTAAGGGCGTAAGCTTCCTTGCCCGCAAGGAAAAGATTGACAAGATTGTTGCACTCGATGATTTTGACCTGGAAAAAGCAGCCGCGCTGCGCGAGCATTTGCGCGTACCGGGCATGGGCGATACCCGCACCCGCTACTTTCGCGACAAACTGGCAATGCGCGTGCAGGCCCGCGATCACAACATCCTGGTACCGGGGTTTATCCAGGTGCTTCATCATCCCAGTGTCCACGAGTTTACCCAACAGGTATCTCCGCCCTGGGCGTTAAAACCGCGTTCCCAGGCATCCGCAGTGGGTATCAAAAAAGTACAGAACAGCGAGGAATTGTGGCAGCATATTGAAAAACTGGGCGATCAGCAGTCTTATTACCTCCTTGAACAATTCGTCCCCGGAGATATTTACCATGTCGATTCCATTGTATTTGACCGGAAAGTAATTTTTGCCCGCTCCCATCGCTACATGGCTTCCCCCTGGGAAGTAACCCACCATGGCGGCATTTTCCGCACCCATACCGTTGCCCATAACTCCGAAGATGATATCGCGCTGCGCGACATGAATCAGGAACTGATCACTTCACTGGGCCTGGTTCGTGGTGTTTCCCATACCGAGTTTATCAAAGGCAACGACGGCAAATTTTATTTTCTGGAGACATCCGCCCGTGTTGGCGGCGCTAATATCGCTGAAATGGTAGAGGCCGGCAGCGGGATTAATTTGTGGTCCGAATGGGCAAAAATCGAATCTCTCGCTCCGGGAGAAAAATACCGGCTGCCGAAAGCGCGCGAGGAATATTCCGGAATTATTATTTCCCTGGCGCGGCAGGAGTGGCCGGATACCTCCGCTTATAACGATCCGGACATCGCCTGGCGGATGAATAAACGGCACCATGCCGGGTTAATAGTTCACAGCAAAGAGCAGGCGAGAGTAATCGAACTGCTGGACAATTACGCCGACCGATTTAAGGATGATTTCTTCGCGAATCTCCCCGCACCGGATAAGCCAACTTCCTGATCTGGCACATAAAGCATTTAACAAGCCCCGAATTGTAGAAAATTCTGGGCTTACTTTTTTGATAGGAAGCAGGCGTTCGAGTCGCTCTGTGAACCCTGCTATTGTCAGCCACTGATATACACCGATGTTCACGGATATTGAATTTTATTCCTATAGAAACAAATAAGGAATATATTTATTTCCATTCACCCTGAGCTTGTCGAAGGGTGAATGGAAATGGTTCTTTCAACAGTTAAAACCCAATGTCTTATTAGCTAAGAAAAGCAATTAGTTACAGAGGAATAAGGTCTATTAATAGTTCTTTACAAACATTCGTGGCTTAGTCAATCGACATTTCACTTCTTTGCACCGGATAAACATTGCAAATATTCCACCAGCAAACGCACGCCGAAGCCACTGGCACTGCGCCCTTTCGCAAACGGCGTTTGCGCCAGCACCACGCCGGCAATATCGAGATGCGCCCATTGAGGATGCTTCTCGATAAACTTCTCCAGGAACTTCGCCGCGGTAATCGCACCGGCCGGGGGACCACCATAATTTTTCACATCGGC
>JAUIFT010000054.1 GCA_030430345.1 Calditrichia bacterium
GACTTCCGTATTTACTACTATATCAGTAATCTCATACACCCGATGACGGGTATCATATTCGATTTCGATGAGGTGCGGTATCTGTACGCCGGCCACTTCCCGGTAATCATCGAAGAATGACTCTAAAATAGCCGGGCGGCCGAAATCGTAAGAACTGGCTTTCTGCAATACTTCCAGATGAGTTTCCGCATCAATAAACCAGGTTTCTTCCTGGCCGTTCTTTAAAGTCATCTTAATTTTATAACAATCGATGCCATCAACATCTTCTTTTCCTAAAAGCTCGGCTTTGTGGCCTTTCGCTTTATAGTTAAAGAAAATACTTTCGATGGGGGTTTCCCGCTCAACCACCAGGCTATCTGCATTGGGAATTTTCATCGGATTCGGATTGCCATAAAAAGGATGTATCTGCCAGGCCTGCTTGCCGTCGTAAACCAGGACAACATTCTGAGAACTCAAGGTATGCTCAAAGCGATACATCTGCGGGCGCTTTCGATAAATAGTAAATGGATGGGTAAGGCTGAAGGCGGTATAATCCCCGGAAATTGTCATGCTTTTAACTGCTTGCCAGTTCTCCATGCCACCGCGGGCTTCGATGTTTTTCGCAATCACTTCATCGACGGTTTGGGCATGCAGGGATGATACGGATAAAGCGCAAAAAAATAAAATCGCCAGTAGCGTGCGCATATGTTGACCTCCTGAAAAAGTTTCTCTCTTCAATGTTTTCATTTTTACTGATTGAGCATCGCGTTTAAATCGTAACAGGCCATTTCGGTGAGGTTGCGGAGATAAATTTTACCGCCCACCAGGGTTGGCGCTGTCCAGGATTTTCCTTTTAAGGCCGGAAAACGGCTGATTTCGGTATAGGCATCCGGGTTTGCTTCGACCAGCACTAGTTTACCTTTGTCGCTCAATACATACAAATGGGTATTGGTGGCGATTAAGGAGCCTTTTCCCAGGCCGCGCTTCCGCCAGTGGGTTTTCCCGGTTTCCGCATCGATGCACTTCAGCGTCGCATTGCTAAAACCATATATCTTGCCGTTCACCGCCAGGGTGCTGTTGAAGTGGTTTTTCATATCGCGATTGGCCCAAACTTCTTCGGTGCGGATGGAATCGCTCTCGTTAATGATCCGGAACATTACGCAGCCTTCATCAGTCGCGCTGGAAATGAACACTTTATCCGGGGCAATAAAAACCGGCATGCCAACCACGAAGGGGAGGGTCGTATGACGCCAGAGAATTTCTCCCTCCATGGAAACACCAATTGCCTGACGGGAGGTATGAAACAGATATTGGCGAACATCATTCGCAGTAATAATCATTGGTGAAGAATAACCAGTGCCGCCGGGATTGATATTATGTTTCCAGAGTAACGAGCCGTCTTTTTTGTTAAATGCGGCAATATTGGAATTAAAAATGGAATCCTGCGGCTGAACCAAGCCGCCCACTTCGACAATCAGGCGATCGCCGTCAATCAGCGGGGACATACTAAAGCCCCGGCGGGGGACAGTGCTTTCGAACATCTCCGGAAAGGAGACTTGCCAGGAAGACTTTCCGTCGTTTTTATCAATTGAATAGAGGAGACCCATCGACCCCAGGGCGTAAATGGTATTACCATCGATGACCGGCGTGGAGCGTGGCCCGTTGCCGAACTCATCGACGAACATTTGGCCCAATTCGAAACGCCAGAGTTCTGCTGCATCTGCCTGATTGAAACAGCCGAGAAATTCGGTGCTATCCTCTGCGAACAGCGTATAAAAACGATCGCCATCGACGGCAAAGCCGGAAAAACCGGTGCCGAGCGGCTTGCGCCAAATTTGCCGGGGACCACCTTCCGGCCAGGACTGTAGCAGGTTCTTCGAATTGGAAATACCGTCCCGCGCCGGGCCGCGGAATTGTGCCCAGGAATCTTCCCCGTCCTCTCCACTATATAACGGCAGAGAAAGCCCAATGAGTAAAAGCGTAGATAGTAATTGAATCACTCGTTGCTTAATAATGATTTCCATATGACCCTCATGTGATATGTATAAACAATATATGATGACGTAATTCGATCTCTCTAGGTACTAAAATATCTAAACATGTCCAACAATTTAAATGAAGCAGATTAACTAACACAAGACCCGGAAATAAGCTGGAAAATAAAAATGCAACATTTAATAAGATTGTCCGGTCTGTTTGCTAATAATAGAGGAAAGAAATTGGAAAGGATTCAGTGAACTTTTCAATTGCAACATTCTCTTGCGAAATACAAAAGTCATTTTATCACTAGCATTGACAAGGAGAGCCTATGTTTAAAAGTTATTTGAAACTGGCATATCGTAACCTCTTCAAGAATAAACTCTATGCATTTATCAACATTTTTGGTCTGGCAGTGGCCATCGGATGTACCATGGTTGTTTTTACTTTTGTCGATGATCAATATGGCCGGGATTCTTTTCACGAGAATGGAGAGAATATCTTTCTGGTTGGAAACATTATCGACCGCAATGGCAATCAGCAGCTCTGGGGAGATGCCCCGTTACCGCTGGGGGCTGCGATGCAGGCTGATTTCCCGCAGATCAAACGGATGGCCCGGGTGCGGGAACGCGGCGGCGCCTTTCGCTATGGTGATAAAGTTTTTAATGAAGGCGTTTGGTTTGTCGACCCGGTTTTCCTCGATATGTTCACTTTCCCCTTAAAGGAAGGGGACAAGGCGGCGCTGAAAGACCCGGCCGCGATTATCATCAGCGAAGAGATAGCAACGAAATATTTTGGGGAAGAATCGCCGCTTGGTAAACAGGTGACAATTTCTTTTCAACAAGATGAAGTGGAAACCTTTTTTGTAAAAGGCGTGGCGGAAAAATTCCCCCGGAAAGCGTCTTTTAGCTTCGATGTGCTCTTAACGATAGACAAACTCCCTGCCACTGGCGTCAAAGATATGAATAGCTGGAATGAATGGGCCCGGGCAACATTTATCGAAATGCACGATCCCGCTGATCTGCCGATTTTGCAGGGACAGATGGAGAAATACAAGGAATTGCAGCATGCTGTTAACCAGGATTGGCCGATTGCTGATTTTACCTTCGATAACCTGTATAACCTTTCTATTAATTCCTACCAGGTTCGGGGAGATATTTCCCGGGGAAGTAATCCTACCGCCCGCCTGGTGCTATTAATTATCGGCGCCGCGCTACTGTTGCTCGCCTGTTTCAACTATATGAACATAGCGATTGCCTCCGCGACGCGCCGGTTAAAGGAAATTGGCATTCGCAAGGTGGTTGGTGGACGGCAATTTCAATTGATCTATCAATTCCTCGGGGAAAATTTGCTGATTTGTTTGATCGCTTTGACAATTGGCATCGCCCTGGGATATAGTGTCTTTTTGCCGGCCTTCAACAGCTTGTTCGATGGTCCTGGTCTGGAATTGGATCTCTTCGGGAATGTTAATACCTGGCTCTATTTTCTCGGATTGCTGGTTTTTACCGCGGTCGTTGCCGGCGCTTACCCGGCATTTTTTGTTTCTTCCTTTCGCCCGGTGGCGATCTTTAGCGGTAAACTGAAGATCACCAGTAAAAGTCTCTTTACCCGCGTTCTCTTAACGATCCAGTTTGTCTTCGCCTTTACTTTAATTTCCGCAGCAATCCTTTTTACACAAAATTCCGAGTACCTGAAGAATATGGATTGGGGGTATAACCAGGCGCAGACCATTATGACTCGCCTTGATGGGAAAAAGCATTATGAATTATACCGTGATGCCCTGCAGGAAAATCCGGACATCGAAATGCTCGCCGGTTCAAGCAATCATTTTGGCCAGTCCTGGGGGACTTCGGTGATTGAGATTGCCGCGAAAAAATATGAAGTGCATCGCTTTGACGTCGGCGAAAATTACCTGGAAACCATGGGCGTGCCGCTGAAGTCCGGTCGAAATTTTGATGTCAACCTGAAAACGGATGAGCATGTTGTTCTGGTTAACGAGACCTTCGTGAAAAGCATGGAGTGGGAAGCGCCGCTGGGGCAACAGTTTCGCACCGACAGTACGCTTTACAGCGTGATTGGCGTCGTATCCGATTTTCATTATGATAATTTTCATGATGCGATTGAACCGACAATATTTCGTATTCGCAACGAGAGTGAGAGGATGCGTTTTATCACCGTTCGCGCCAAAGCCGGAAAGGTGTTTCAAACTGCCGATTTTATGAAGGAGACCTGGAAAGGATTGTTTCCCGATGCCCCATATAACGGTATGATCCAGGATGAAATTTATGAAGCGTTTTACCGGGAAGAGACCAATATAAGCAAGTTGTTTTCATTTATTGCTTTTGTTGCCACAATGCTTTCCTGTATGGGATTGTTTGGCTTGGTCTCTTTGAATATTGCCAAGCAGATGAAAGAAATTAGTATCCGAAAAGTGCTCGGTGCCAGTATCGCTAATATTGCTCATTTGGTCAACCGGCAATTTATCTGGTTGATAGTGGTTGCCGTGTTTATTGCGACACCACTGAGTTTTGTCGCACTAAGCGCCCTGCTGGATGATATCTATGAATATCATATTCCCATAGGAGGGAGTCCCTTTGTCCTTGCAGGAATCATCTTTCTGATAACTGCGCTGGTGACGGTTTCCAGTCAGATTTATAAGGCGGTGGTTGCCAATCCGGTGGATGCGTTGCGTAATGAATAGATAACATGCTGATTTCCGGATGTTTTTTTCTTGGAGGATATATTGATGGAGACTGCCCCGGTGTTCGCTTGACGGATACCGGGGTTTGCTGTACGCCTTTGGCGTGTCGCGAGGATGCCGTCTTTGACGGATCCTCGGATGTGCTATGAAACGCCTTTGGCGTAAAAAGATTGCTTATTTGATGCGGGCTTTTTTTGAGGCTTCGCGGACGGCGGCGAAATTGTCGACGAAGTCCATGTTGCCGGCGATGCCTTTGCCCAGCCAGGCGCCGCCATCAATTATCAGGCACTCGCCGGTGATGTAGCTGGCGTAGGGGGAAGTGAGATAGAGAACAGCCTGAGCAACTTCCTCGGTACTGGTAAAGCGGTTTAGCGGAATTTTGTCGGTGATGCTTTTTTCCAGCTCCGGCGTCGGCCAGAGGCGGGTACGGGCGCCTTCGGTGTCGAAAGGGCCGGGGGCAACGGCATTTACCCGAATCCCATAGCGGGCCCACTCGACTGCCAGTGTGCGCGTCATGGCCAGCACACCAGCTTTTGCACTGGCGCTGTGAATGGTGCCGGGGCCACCCGCCCAGGCATAAGTGGCGAGGATATTCATGATCTGTCCGCCCTGCTGCTCAATCATCTGGTTGCCGATAATCTGCGAGCAATAAAAGGTGCCGTTGAGAACGATGTCGATCACCGACTTCCAGCCGCGCAAAGGGAGTTTTTCCGCCGGATAGATAAAGTTTCCCGCGGCATTATTAACGAGGATATCGATCTTACCGAAACGCTCGACTACCGCGCCGGTAAACGCTTTAATTGCCTGCGGCTCCCGCACATCCAGCGAGTAAGTCATAACTTCCCCGCCGGCCTTGGCGATGTCTGCGGCGCCTTCCGCCAGGTGTGCCTCGTTGCGGCTACAGATAACAATCTTTGCGCCCTGTTGTGCATAAGCAATGGCAATATCTTTCCCTAACCCGGTGCCGCCGCCGGTAATTACCGCGACCTGATCCTGCAAAACTTTTTCTTTAAACATGAAATATCCTGCTCTTAAAATGATGAAAGAGATAAAAAAGAAAAGGCTATAGGCATTAGTAAAATTTATTCCCTAAGTACCTACAGCCTAAAGTCTAACAAGCTAACGCCTGCTCTTAAACTACTTTAACCAAATGATAATTCTTCCGGCCTTTGCGGATTACCAGAAATTTACCTTCAATAGCATCACTACCGGTAACGTTTTGCTGGAAATCGGCGACCTTGCGATTGTTCAGATAAACCCCGCCACCCTGTAAGAGGCGCCGTGCTTCCCCTTTCGATTTGCTAATTCCGCTATTCGCAAGCAGGTCGATCATACCGAGCCCATCGCCGGAAAGGTCCGCCGCAGCGAGCTCGCTGGAAGGGACGTCCTGAAAAATGTCGGCGACTTCCGCTGCTTTCAGACCTTCAATTTCCCCGCCGAAAAGCACGGCCGTCGCTTTCTCGGCGCTTTCGAGGGCATCATCGCCATGGGTCATCCGGGTCAGCTCTTTCGCCAGCGTGCGTTGCGCTTCGCGCTTTTCCGGCTGGTTTTCCATAGAGGCGGCCAGTTCTGCGATTTCATCCTGGGTTAACCAGGTAAAAAATTTCAGATAGTTGATAACGTCGGCATCGTCGGTATTCAGCCAGAACTGATAATAGCGGTAGGGGGAGGTCAATTCCGCATCGAGCCAAATTGCGCCGGCCTCGGTTTTTCCAAACTTGATACCACTGGCAGTTGTTACCAGCGGTGATACAATGCCATACGCTTTACCACCGCGCAAGCGGCGAATAAGATCCGCGCCGGCGATAATGTTGCCCCACTGATCGCTCCCGCCCATCTGCAGGGTGCAGTCTTCCTGATCATAGAGGACCAGAAAATCGTAGGCCTGCAATAGCATGTAGCTGAATTCGGTAAAAGAGATACCGTCTTCGGATTCCAGGCGGCGCTTCACCGACTCCCGTGCCAGCATGCTGTTTACGGTAAAATATTTCCCGACATCCCGCAGAAAATCGATGTAGCTGATCTTTCCCAGCCAATCATAATTGTTGATAATTTTTGCCGGGTTATCCTTGGCGTCAAAATCGAGAAAGCGGCTCAGTTGTTCCTTAATACCGCGGAGATTTTCGTCAGCCTTCTCCTTGGTGAGCAGTTGCCGTTCCTTGGTTTTTCCGCTGGGGTCGCCGATTAGACCGGTGCCGCCACCAACAATGGCCAGCGGCGTATGGCCGGCGCGCTGCAGGCGGGCGAGATTCATGATTTGCAACAGACTGCCGACGTGCAAACTGGCTGCGGTCGGATCAAAGCCGATATATCCGGTTACTTTTTCTTTATTCACTGCTTCATCGGCGCCTTCGGTGGCATCGTAAAGAATGCCGCGCCATTTTAATTCTTCGTACAGGTTCATAATACTTTCGTCTCCGTAACTTTTTTGCCTAACGGGTTTTGTAAGATTTTTCCAGCCGTTTCATTTCCCGATGCTGCTCCCGTTCGGCAATATCTTTTCGTTTATCATATTTGCGTTTACCGGTAGCCAGTCCCAATTCCAGCTTCGCCCATCCCCGTTTGAAATACACTTTCAGGGGAATCAAAGTGACCCCTTTTTCGAGCACTTTCCGGTGAATTTTCCGCAGCTCTTCCTTCTTTAGTAAGAGCTTACGTTGCGCATTGGGTTTATGGGTGACATAACCGGCATTTTCATACAAGCTGATGTGCATCCCGATGACCCAAAGTTCATCTTTAATGAAGCGGGCGTAACTATCCTGCAAGTTGCATTTGCCAGCTCGCAGGGATTTTACCTCCGTTCCTTTCAGGACCAGACCGGTTTCGACAGTCTCAATAATATGATAATCGAAGCGGGCCTTCTTGTTTGTAGTGATAATTTTAATATTGTCGCTCATGGTGTATTCTCATTGGTGAAACGTTGAAGATAGAACATCACCACCCGATTTTCAAGTAAAATGTATGATTATTCTGCCGCTGAAAGTGCATCATCGCTTTTCTGAAGCGGGGTAGCGAAGGCAAGCCCGATAACCGCTGTAGCACCATTCTCTTTCAGCAGCCAGGCACATTCGTTCATGGTGGCGCCGGTAGTATAAACATCGTCCAGCAAAAACACCGTTTTGCCGCTGAGTCGCTGGGAATTATGAACCTGGAATGCATCCTTCACATTGAATTGCCGTTGCGTGCGATTTAAACGGGTTTGCGTTGATGTATACCTGGACCGTTGCAGTATCTCGTCTGCGAGCGGAATAGGCAGCACATCCCGAAATCCCCGGGCAATATGGAGGCTTTGATTATACTCCCGTTCCAACTGGCGCAGCGGATGGATAGGCACCGGAATCAATAAGGCCATCTCCGGCACTGCTAGTTGGGAGCGTATTTCCCGCGCGAGAAGCCTGCCGGTCGACTCCGCCAGCCGGGGCATTTTCCGGTATTTGAATCCATGAGAGATGCTTTGAATGACGGCGTCGAAATCAAATGGGATGAAAAGATCATCGAGAAAACATTCGGTAAGATCGGCCAAAAGCGTATGGCGGGTGTAGCTGGAAGGCAAAGGAGATAAGGCTGCCAAACAGCTTGCGCAAATATGAGGAATGTCTGCTTGTGTGGTAATGAGCTGCTCGCAATGGAGGCAAACTGGCGGAAAGAGCAAATCCGTTAAGGCATTGCAAAAATGGCGTAATATCTCCTGCATATACAGACATTGGCAGGAAGCGCAGGATTTTAGAAAAAGGAAGGATATTTTTTGATGGCTTTTATGAATACCCGGCATTCATCTTCGCTGAATACCGGGGTTCGATGCGGAATCGCTTTGCAGTAAAAGGTTTTGTCGATGGTGGCGCTGCTTTGCGGTATAAAAAATGCCGAAGCAGAGTGTGAATACTTCGGCATTGGATATTTGACATTTATCTTTAAAAGTTGTAGCGAAGCGTCAACCGCGGCTCGATGCGTTCCACCGGCTTGAATACGCCGGTGCCTTCGCCGGCATCATTCTGCAGTTCCCGCCAGTGCCAGCGGTAAAGCATGGTCATAAAAAGAAAGCTGTTTACCTGATAGCCAACTTCTGCGGTCAGCAGTGAATTGGCATCGAGAGTGCGGGCGTCTTTAATACCGTTTATGCCCGCCTTGTCATAATAAGCGCGTAGTTCCAGTACCGGAATAAGATTTGGCGCAGAGGCTTCCAGGTGGAGAATACCGCTATTATCGATCCCATTCAGTTTCTGAAAGCTGCCCATCAGGCGAATCCGGTTGATGACATGGCCAGAGAGCTGCCCGAAATATCCCTGCGCTTTTTCCGCACTTTGCAGCTGATCGAAGATGCCCATTCTTTGCTCGATAAACCCTGAGTTCTGGTCGAGCAGTCCGGTTTGCCGGTAAAGCTCATAGAGCGGCCCAAAAAGTCCGGGAATGAATTGCCCGCCAAGAAAACGTCTTTCAAATTTTCCAATTTTAATAAAATATTTA
>JAUIFT010000055.1 GCA_030430345.1 Calditrichia bacterium
GCTGGTCGACGTCGACAGCGCCGCCGGCGGTGTGCGCCTGGTGACGCTGGCGGCCGGCGCCAGCGTCTTCCTGTCCTCCCCGGCGACGCTGCGCATCGATGCCATCGACACCGCCGTCGGCACCGATTTCCTCGATATCCGCACCAGCGTACTCAGCGACGATCGCTTTGGGATGCTCGGGATGGCTTTCCATCCCAACTATGCGGAAAACGGCTATTTTTTCGTGCACTACACAGCCGCCAACCCGCAACGGAGTGTCATTTCCCGCTTCAGCGTTAGCGCCGTTAATCCGAATATCGCTGATCCGTCCAGCGAGCTGGTACTCCTGGAAATTGGCCAGCCCCATAAATTTCATAATGGGGGCCAATTGGCCTTTGGGCCGGATGATGGCTATCTCTACATCGCTATGGGAGACGGCGGCCCCGGCTCGGACCCTTCCGGACAGGGGCAAAACAGATCGACACTGCTCGGAGCGTTTCTGCGCATTAATCCGGATAGTTCAGCAAATGGTCTAAATTACAGTATTCCTCAGGATAATCCATTTGTTGGGAACGTGATGGGCTACCGGGAAGAGATCTATGCCTGGGGATTCCGCAATCCCTGGCGTTTCTCCTTCGATCCTGCTAGCGGCAGGTTATGGTCGGCGGGAAATGGTGAGAACCTCTGGGAAGAAATTGACCTGGTAGAAAAAGGCAAAAATTACGGCTGGAAGATCATGGAAGGAAACAGCTGCTTCTCTCCCGCTACCGGCTGCGATACGAGCGGACTGGCTTTACCGGTCTGGGTATATGGAGGTAACCCCAACATCCGCCGCTCAGTTGTTGGTGGATTTGTCTATTATGGCAGCGAGCAGCCATCATTAACCGGAAAATACATTTACGGCGATTTCCTGCTGGGGGAAATCTGGGCGCTGTCCTATGACGGCATAAATCCTCCGGAGAATACCCTGATCGCCAACAACTTTCCCTGGCTGAGTACATTTGGGCTGGATGAAGCCGGAGAGTTGTTGATGGCAGACTGGATCGACGGGCAGCTTTACCGGTTTATTCCTCCGACCACAATTGATGAGGATATGGGACAAATATTGCCGGCAGAATTTGAATTGGCGCAAAATTATCCCAATCCGTTTAATCCCACAACGCATATCGGATTTCGGATTTTCGAATTCGGATTTGTAGATTTGAAAGTTTATGATCTTTCAGGGAACGCAATTAGAACACTAATGCGTAAAGCATTGGCGCCGGGCAGTTATGGAGTGCAATGGAACGGGTTTAACGAGGGCGGTGTCGGGATGCCTTCCGGCGTTTATTTTTACCGCTTGCGATCCGGGGGAAGATCATCAACCCGCCGGATCGCTAATCACGGTTTTCTGAAAGGTATATTGATTTCAATTAAAAAAGACATAACTTGCAAGAGTGCGTTGAAAATTGAGTAGCGCACCTGTAGCTGCAATTGATTTCGATACCAGTGATTCAGGAGGCCGCTTTGAAGATTGACCCTACCGCCGATCTGCTCGACGTTATTATTTCTGAGACGCCCGGACTTCTAACCGTGTTGCCGATACTATATGTCGCCTGGGCCGATGGTGAATTATCCCCGGAAGAGCTGCATTCTATCCGTCAGAAACTTCAGGAAAAAGAATGGTTTTCCAGCAAAGAAAAAGCCTCGATCGCCCGCTGGCTGGATCCGGACCGCCCGCCTTCCCCACAATTATTAAATGCCTGGCTAAAAGTCATTCGTGCCCATTCCGATGAGATCGACCCGGCGGTTCGCCGCTCATTGGCATCCTGGGGAATTGAGATTGCCCAGGCAAGTGCTCACACCGAGGCGGAGCATTTGGCTGATCCGAAAACGCAAACCGCCCTGGAAGAAATCGAATCTGTATTGGGTATCCTCAGCAATGAAGCTGTGCGGGAAATCCTCACTGATGCCACAGTCCTTCACCGGGATGAACCTTTTGGAGAATCATCCCTTGATGTTGCCGCGATGAACCGCCTGCTGGAAGGGGAGCAACACGATTTGAAGCATGAAATATTCGCGCTGCTTTCCCGCCCGGAATTTCAATATCCTTACGACATTAAAGACGCCGTCTACCGGAAAAAAGTGCTTTCCTGGTGCCAAATGCTGGCGAAAAAAAAATATGGGATGCTCTCTTTTCCCAGGGCGTATGGTGGTGCGGAAGATACCGCTGCGTTTGTGACTGCTTTTGAGACGATTGCCTATCATGATCTTAGCCTGGTCGTAAAATTTGGTGTGCAGTTTGGATTGTTTGGCGGCAGTATTTACAACCTTGGTAGCGAACATCATCACAAAAAATATCTGGCGGACATCGGAAGCATGGCATTGCCCGGATGTTTTGCCATGACGGAAATCGGGCATGGTTCGAACGTGCGGGATATCGATACAACGGCAACGTATGATGCCGGCAGCGACAGCTTTGTGATTCATACACCTCATGACCAGGCCCGGAAAGCCTACATCGGAAACGCCGCTGCCCATGGAGAAATGGCCACTGTTTTTGCTCAGCTAAAAATCGGGGAAAATGATTATGGTGTACATGCCTTCGTCGTTCCGATCCGCGATAAGAAAGGAATGACACTGCCGGGTATCGAAATTGAAGATCATGGCCACAAGCTCGGATTGAATGGTATTGATAATGGGATGATTCGTTTTCAGCAGGTAAAAATTCCCCGGGAGAACCTGTTGGATCGATTTGCCCAGGTTAGCGAAGATGGTATCTACCACAGTGAAATTAATAGCGCTGGTAAGCGTTTTTTTACCATGCTGGGAACGCTGGTCGGTGGCCGGGTGAGTATCGCCGCTGCTGCACTCAGTGCCGCGAAATCGGCATTAACGATTGCTGTTCGCTATGCCGGCAAACGCCGTCAATTTGGGCCGGCGGGGGCACCGGAAACTTTGTTGCTGGATTATCCCAGCCATCAACGGCGCTTACTGCCGCAAATCGCCAGTGCCTACGCGCTGGATTTTGCCGTTAAGAAGCTGGTCGCCGATTATGCGGCCAATGCCGCCGCACCTTCCCGGGAAGTGGAGACGCTTGCTGCCGCATTAAAGTCTTACAGCTCCTGGCATACCCGCGATGTGATACAGGAATGCCGCGAGTGCTGCGGCGGCGCCGGTTACATGGCAAACAATCGCTTTGCTGCCTTAAAAGCCGATACGGAAATATTTACTACCTTTGAAGGCGATAATATGGTGCTGATGCAACTGGTCGCCAAAGGTCGCCTGACGGAATACAAGCATCAATTCCATAGCATGAAGCTTTTTGGATTGTTGAAGTATGTGATTACCCAGTCCGGAAAAAAGCTGGCGGAAATGAATGCGCTGGTTACCCGGATGACCGATCCGGAACATCTCCGTGATGTCGATTTTCAGATGGGCGCTTTTGAATTCCGCGAACACCATTTGCTGGTGACTGTCGCCCGCCGCTTGAAAAAACGGCTCGATGATGGGATGGATTCCTACCAGGCGTTTATGGAATGCCAAAATCATTTGATAAATATGGCCCATGCCAGTGTGGAACGGGAAATTTTGAAAGCTTTTATTGCCGGCAGTGAAAGTGTTGAAGATGAAGCGCTGAAGCAAACGCTGGAATCCCTGCGCAGCCTTTTTGCGCTTTATCGCATCGAACGGGATAAAGGCTGGTTTATGGAAAATGGCTACATCGAAGATGGTAAGTCGAAAGCTATCCGGAAAGAGGTGACCCGCCTTTGCCGGGAAATTCAACCGGATGCCGTTCATCTGGTAAATGCTTTCGGAATTCCCGATAGCTTGTTGGCTGCGCCGATTGCTACGAGCAGTGATACTTGATTTGTTAATACGCGTTAGATCATTGAAATAAATTTATCAACTGTAAAACGCCGGAGAATTTATGAAGAATGCCTATCTGAAACCCTTGCTGGAAATGATTGAATCGGTAAATAAACAGGTGGAAAGTGAATTCAAGCATTTAAACGAAGCGCAGCTTAACTGGAAACCAAATCCGAAATCCTGGAGTGTTGCGGAAAACCTCAGCCATATTATGACAACGAACCGGCAATATGATAAAATCTTTTCAGCAGCGTTGAATGGCAAGCCATCATCCAATTTCTGGCAAAAAATTCCCGGATTACCGGGATTCTTCGGAAATATGCTGAAGAAAGGCGTCCATCCGGATACCCCCCGAAAATTGAAAACGGCTGCTGCCTTTGAACCCACCAGCAGCGATTTATCTGCGGACATCGTTGAAGAGTTTATCAAACAGCAAAAAAGTTTGTCAGAGACTCTAGAAAAATTAGATGTTGCCGATCATACTAAGATTGTATCCTCACCGATTGCAAATATGATCGTCTACAGTCTGCAGGATGCAATAACGATCATTGTTACCCACGAGCAGCGCCATGTCAATCAGGCGCGGCAGGTGATGGAAATGGCCGAATTTCCCAAGTAAGATAGATCGATTAAAGGACTATGGACTCATTTTGAAGGAAAAGATCGTGAAACGTGTTTATTGGCAGATTATTCTACTTCTCATATTGATTATTCTCTCCGCCTGTAGTAAAAATGCAGAAAAGGAAGCGCCTTCTGCACCAATTGTCAAAGATGTTATCTACTATTACTCCGCCGCTTTTCAGGCTTACGAGCAAAAGGACTTTGGCGCTTTCCTGGCGAACATGCGCGAAGTTGCCAAAGCCCGCAAAAATAATCCCAGGGTAATGTATAATCTCGCCGTCGCTCATACTTTATTTAATCAACCGGACAGCGCTATTCTTCTCCTGAAAAAAATTGCCGCCGCCGGCTTGGCTTACCCGGCGGCAACAGATAATGACTTTGCCGCCATAAAAGAATTACCGGCCTTTCAGGAAGTGATAAAGCGCTTTGAGAAGAATCGCGCGCCGGTCGGCAGCAGTGGTATGGCTTTCCGGATTGAAGAAAAAGGGTTGATACACGAAGGCATTGCTTTCGACGAATATGGAGAAAATTTCTACGTCGGCAGCGTGCGGGAACGGAAAATTTTTCAGGTGCTTGCCGGAGAGAAAGCCTTACGTTTTAGTAAAATCGATGATGGCCTTTGGGGCGTCTTTGGCATGAAGGCGGATGCGAAGCGGCGCTTGCTGTGGGTTTGCAACGGCACTGTGCCGGAGATGGCCGGATTTAATAGCAATGCGAAGAAGCAAACCGGCCTGTTCAAATATGATCTTGAGGAAGAAAAGATTACCGCCCGCTATCTGCTGGAAGAAAGCGGAGAGCATCTCTTCGGCGATCTGACCCTTGCCGCTAATGGCGATGTTTATCTCTCCGACAGTTTTTCCCCGACAATTTATCGCTTGCAAAATGGTGCTGATTCTTTGGAGGTTTTTATTCAGGACGAGCGTTGGGGATCGCCGCAGGGCATCACATTTTCTACGGATGAAAATTACCTTTTCGTTGCGGATTATCTTAGCGCTATCTACCGCATCGATCTGAATAGCAAGGAGGTTCTTGAGCTGCCACATCCGGAAAATGCGATTGTCAGCGGCATTGATGGCTTGTACTTCCATAAGGGAGATTTACTGGCAATTCAGAACGGCGTTTTGCCACACCGGATTATTCGCGTGCATTTGAATGAGAAACTGGATGAAATAGAAAATGTAAGCGTACTGGAAGCGAATAACCCGCTCTTTAACGAGCCCACTCTGGGTGTGCCGGTTGGAGATATTTTCTATTTTGTTGCGAATAGCCAGTGGGGCAGCACCCTGGATGCGGAAGGCAAACGCTTGCCGGAGGAAAAATTACAGTTCGCCCGAATTATGAAAATGCGCTTGTGGTGAGTTGAGCATCCGGCGGCGTTGGCATTACTGAAATAGCAGTAAGTTAAAAATATTATGTCGTCTTCTAGAAGAATGCCCGCGAAACACGCTGATTATGCGAAAAAATATTTGGTCAATTTATTAAGAAGTTTTTAATTCTTTTCCAATATTTTTGCGTATTTCGAGTGTTTCGCGGGCATTTTCAATTGTTTATCTCCGCGCCGGTTTATCTTTCAAAACAACCTGCAAATGTTCCCAGTAAGCATAGATTATGATCCCTAATGCCGCGATGATTAGAATCGCCATCGGCAATAACTGCGGATCGAGAAAAAGATGGAAGAGAAAGATAGTTACCGCAACAGGCGTTAGCAGGGTAATCGCCAATAGCGGATAGCGATTGAGCAGCATCAGCAATCCGCCGGCAACTTCAACTGCTTTTACGGCATAAAGCATTCCGCTGGAAATCAAAATTCCCATAAAACTGGCGGCTTCACCACTCATTGGCGGTGGCTGGATGAAAACAAAAAAGCCATTCAAGCCAAAGACAAAAAATACTGCACCAAGAAAAATACGGGCAAGCATCACAGCGATTTTCATAACATCTCCCTAATTAGTGTTCGCATTTATGTTTGTTCTTCAATGATAGCCAGTATCGCTAAATCCAGAGAAAAATGAAAGAATCTCTGCGCATTTGGCGTATATTATGTTTTTTTTCTGTATTTTTTGGTAATATGACCGACTGGCGGCGGAAAATAATAAGATGAATCAGCGATTCAGGAGATAAAATGACGGAATCCACGGGAAAAAAGAACAAGAAATCTTTTGAAGATACGGTGATAACGCTGGCCATTCTGATTGGCTTAGGCGGAGGCGTTTGGTTGTTGTTTCTGCGGAATAGCGGCATGTACACTGCGTCGGCAATCTTTTTTGGGTTGGCGCTAACGGCATTTACCCACCGTTTTTTGGGAGGCATCGATAATAACACGAATTTCACCATCGGTACTTTAAAAGTAACCGGGACAATTGCCGTTCTGCTTGGCTCCTTTTGGCTGATCAATAATTCTCTGAAAGAATCGATTGCGGAGGGTCCGCAGGGATTTATGCTGCCAGCGGCAATTCAGCAAGGCAATGTCTTTTTCTTTGATGAAAAGGGAGAGCCACTGGAATTTACCTTTGAAAATGATGGCGCTGACCCGCTGGTAGTGCCGAAAGTACCGGCGAATAAGTTTAAAACAACCGCCCGGGAACTCTCCATTGAAAGCGGGCAAACCTTTGTGAAAGCGAAAGATAGTGATATCTACCTCGGTGTGATAGATCAAGATCTCAGTGAAATCAGCGATCAGTTTCTGACAGCGCGGCAAAATCTGAGCCTCGGCATGTATTACAGTCAGGTAACCGATAAGAAGACGTCTCCGCAAACCCGCCGGGATGCCAATCAGGCAATTCATTACCTCCGGAAAGTATTGCAGGGTAAAAATACCGACAGCGTTATCCGCTTGCAGGCCCTCAACCAGATGTATTTTCTGACGCAATACTTGAAAAAGGCGGCGGATTTCGAATTAGTGCTGAGCAGCTTGCAGGAACTGAAGCATGGTTACCAGATGCATCTGGAATTAGGTGGTGTTTACATCGCCTATGCAAACACATCTGCTGCGGAACCGACGCTTCAACGGAAGAAGGCCTTGCTGCAGTATCTGAAGAGCCTTAGCCGCACCCCCCGTCTGGATGACAAAAAGAATAAATCCGTAATTTCTATTGTAAAAACCTTGTTGAATGTCTATCTCTCTTCCCGGGATGAGTATTTTCGCCGGGAGGCAAAAAACATTCTTCGCAGCATTGATAGAAATGATCGCCGTAAGTTGAATGAGTATATTAGTGCGATTGAGTCGTCATTGGGGTAGGGGAGCTGATAAAGAAATTATTCGAAACAGAGTTTCGCAACAAGCGCGTTCCCAAAGGCGGACTTTGGGAACGTGATAAATACGGTTACTAAGCGGTGCTATTCAAACAACTTCGCAAACTCGCCATACCCCTCTTTTTTTAAATCCGCTTTTGGGATAAAACGTAAAGATGCCGAATTAATGCAATAGCGCAGGCCGGTCGGTCGCGGACCATCCGGGAAAACATGGCCAAGATGGGAATCTCCGATTTTGCTGCGCACTTCCGTCCGTTCTACCCAAAGTTTCCGGTCCACTTTTTCAACGATGTTTTTCGCGAGTAGCGGGCGGGTAAAGCTTGGCCAGCCGGTGCCGGACTTATATTTGTCTGTGGAGCTAAACAATGGCTCTCCGGAAACAATATCCACGTAAATACCCTCTGCTTTGTTATCCCAAAATTCATTGGAAAATGCCCGTTCGGTGCCATCTTCCTGGGTGACATGATATTGCAGCGGGGAGAGCGTGCTTTTCAAAATAGCATCATCCGGCTTCTCGAAATTCCGCCAGCTGGACTTGCTGCTGCCTTTGCTGCTGTTTCCCCAGGTTTTTTCGATAAACTTATCCCGCCCGGAACCAGTGCGGTAACGCTGATAATGCAGTGGATTCTTCTTGTAATAATCCTGGTGATACTCTTCTGCCGGATAAAACGCACCTGCCGGACGAATCGGGGTTACAATTGGTTTATCGAAAACCCCTGATTTGCCTAATGCTGCTTTTGATTTTTCCGCCAGGGCTTTTTGCGTTTCGTCGTGATAGAAAATCGCCGAGGTATATTGATGGCCGCGATCATAAAAAGAACCCCCGGCATCGGTGGGGTCAAATTGCCGCCAGAAATAATCCAGCAATTCCTGGTAGCTCACTTTCTCCGGATCGTATGTCACTTCGACAGCCTCGATATGGCGGGTTTGCCCGGAGCTGACCTGCTTATATGTCGGATTTGCGATTTCGCCACCGGTGTAGCCGGATACGGCGGATACTACCCCGTCCAGTTTATCGAAGGGCGCCTCAATACACCAGAAGCAACCACCGGCAAAAGTGGCTTTTTCCAGGCGGGGTTGATTTGCGTAGAGAAAGCCGAAAACTACTAAACTAAACAAAATTAAATTCAGAAGTTTAAATACATTTTTCATGGTATCTCCCGATTGCGCTTATAAATATTGACTCACAGTCACTTGTGCTTTACCGTTTCAAAAACATCGAATAATCATCGATAAATTTTACGATAATTTTGAACTTCGTATCCCTAAAATAAGCGATTTCAGAAAATTCTGTGTAATTACCATGACAAAAATTAAAAACATTCGCTCTCACACATTGCATTCATTCAAATCCTGCCAGGAGCGCGCAGTAACAAACA
>JAUIFT010000056.1 GCA_030430345.1 Calditrichia bacterium
ACATGAATCTAAATGGTTTTTAAAGTAATTAAAAAATAAGCTAAAAAAAGAAAATGAAGCTGATTACATCCTTAATTATAATATAAGATTTTCTGGAAAAGATTTTAATACCTAATTTAAGAATAAAAATCCCCACAATATTTACGATGAAAAGATTTCGAAAAGAAATTTTGCGAAATAATTTTAATTTCACATCTCCTAATATATTGAAAATTTTACAGAAACATTATAATTAAATAAAAATAAGACTTATCTAAATAATTCTTTCAGTCATGATTTTCAAATCAATCCCTTTTTCAATTAAATTGTTTTCGAAAACATTTAATTTTTGTTAAATCAACCCTATAACTAAATAGAAAATAATCAAGGAGTTATAGAAGCTTTGTAAGCGCACTACAAAGGAAGGGACTTCTCAGCCAACAAGTTGACCCTAGTTCAAATCCCAATCAGAGCAAAACTGCTCCCCTGAGTACTTCCTCGAATTCTGATTTGGATGGCGCAATCGTAACGATTCAATGCATGTCACGGGGTAGCAAAAAAAGATGGTTAAATGGCAGAACAATGTCAGGCAGCGTTGACTTACAGGAAAGTAATAGCCCTGCTGGCACTAAATGGATAATCACCCAAACGAGTAATGGCACTTATACCATACAATGTGCATCAAGGGGTAGCAAAAAAAGATGGTTAAATGGCAGAACAATGTCAGGTAGCATTGATTTACAGGAAAGCAATAGCCCTGCCGGCACTAAATGGAATATTCAAATCGTGCAGCCAAATTTATGATACTAATGCTAAAACATCGCTATGATACAATCGATTTAGTGTGCTGAATTAAATATTGCCGATCGATGAGTAAAGAAAAATTTCCATGGTAGAAACAAAAACGCCGGGAAAACGAATGCATCCGTTATTCCCGGCGTAAATTTTCAGCGCCGCTGCGCTTGTTGTCGCATAGTTGCGAGTAAATGGGTTTCGAATCCAGGCTTTTAGAAGCCGACGCCAACCAAAATAGTCAAGGCTTTGTTTTTCGCTTCAAAACCGCTGCCTTCGACATTAATATCGGACAATCCGATGGTGTAACGGGCATCGATCTGCACCTGGCTGATCAGGGCATTCACCGTCAGACCAAGACCGACAACCAATCCGAGATCGGAACTCTTGAAACTGTCTTCGTCATCGGCGAAATCTTCCGGATCAAATCCTTCGCTCAGCTTAAAACAGAACGCCGGGCCGGCATGGACATTATAGGTCATCGTCGGCGCGAGCGGTATGCTCAGCTTGGCCACGACCGGAATCTCCAGGTAGGTGATCTTCGCCGTTGCTTCCTCGCTGCCCAAAGAAAGCTTCGCCCCTTTCTGGGAGAAAAGCACATCTGCCTGCACGCCCAGCGGGCCAACCGGATCAACTTCCAGGTAGCCGCCGACAGCCAATCCGGTGCGTGATTTCAGTTCAAAATCCTGATCGGGATCGACGCTGACATTTGCGAAATTCAAACCGCCGCGCAGTCCTTTATTAATCGACAATTGCGCCTGCGCACTGCCAATCATTACGAACAAGCCAAGAATCATCGTAATTGCTGTAAATCTTTTCAACATAGGAAGTCCTTCCATATTTAGGTTAGTGAATGTGAATAAAAGCGTTTTATTCTGTGGTTATTATCAGTTTATAATAGTTTAGAGGAATGACATTATTATTTAAACATTATAAGCCAAAGCTAAACAAAATAGCAAAAACCTTATTTTTCAGCTCGGGTTCTTCTCCACCTACTTCGCCGGTGAACTTGTCGTCATCAATATCTGTATTATTGTCGGTATAGACATTACTTAAGCCAAGTGTATAACGCGCGCCGATGTTTATTGCCCCTTTTCCAGTCGCTACGCTAAATCCCGCACCAACTGCAACCCCGAGGTCCGTGCTCTTGAAGGCATCTTGCAGCGGGGCAGTATCATCGCTGCCGGGAATCGTTTCACTTAGTTTTAAAGCAAAAGCCGGGCCTCCATAGAGATGGTAAGAGACGGTCGGCGCCATAGCAAAGGAGAGTTTTGCCAAAACAGGAAATTCCAGATACTTCACACTATACACATCTTCGCCGCCTTCAACTTTAAGAGAAGCCCCTTTTTGCATATAGAGCATATTAAGCTGCACGGAAAGCGGACCTGGCAGGACCGCTTCTCCATAAGCGCCGGCCAGCACGTTGGTATTAGACTCTACCTGCAGATTCGCATCGGGTTTAAAATCGATTGTTGCACTGCTCAAACCAGCAATAAACCCCTTTTCAAAAGTAACCTGGCCGTGCAACGCACTAATCTGGAAAACAAACAGTAGTAATAGATAGAGTGAGTATCTCCGGATGTTCAATCGTAAGTTCCCCTTAAATTCGTTTATTTCGCCAAAGTTGTATTTTTTCCCGGAAAGAAGCAAGCACAAAGTTAACTTCCGCGATTCAGTCTTTTTTACCTCCAGAAAATTTTAACGGATTATCTTCCCCTTGCTTTGCGCACCGGGTTCTCCTAAATTTAGGCCAAAAAGGGACAAAATGGATAGATTCAAACTGGCCTCAAAATACAAACCGACCGGTGATCAGCCGCAGGCAATCAAGGAATTGGTAGCGGGCATCAATAGCGGTGCTCCATTCCAAACCTTGCTCGGCGTCACCGGGAGCGGCAAAACATTCACCATGGCCAATGTTATAGCGGAGTTGAATCGTCCCACCCTGATTATGTCCCACAATAAAACGCTGGCAGCGCAATTATTTGGAGAATTCAAACAATTCTTTCCGGACAATGCCGTTGAGTTTTTCATTAGCTACTACGATTATTATCAACCGGAAGCTTACGTTCCCACCAGCGATACTTACATCGAAAAAGACAGTTCCGTCAACGAAGAGATCGACCGCCTTCGCCTGAAAGCGACCGCTTCATTAATGTCCCGGCGGGATGTTATCATTGTCGCCAGCGTTTCCTGTATTTATGGCATCGGGTCTCCCCAGGACTATTACAACCTGATGGTATTTCTGAAAAAAGGCCAGGAAATCAATCGCTACGAAGTATTTGGAAAGCTGGTCGACATACAGTATACCCGTAATGATATGAGTCGTGAGCGGGGCACCTTCCGTGTGAAAGGGGACATCATAGAGATTTACCCCGCTTATGAACGCTATGCCGTTCGCATCGATACTTTCGGCGATGAGATCGAAAGCCTGAAATATATCGACAGTGTCAGCGGTGAGGTACTGGAGGAAGTGGGGGAAGTGCTCATTTTCCCGGCCAGCCACTTTGTTACCACAGACGAACGGATGAAGGTAGCGATTGAGCGAATCAAGGCCGAGTTGGTTGAACGGTTGGCAGAGCTCCGCTCCCAGGGTAAACTGCTGGAAGCGCAACGCCTGGAGCAACGCACTAACTTTGATCTGGAAATGATGCAGGAATTAGGCTACTGCAGCGGTATCGAAAATTACTCACGCCCAATTGCCGGCCGCCCGGCGGGAAGCCCGGGCAGCACCCTGATCGATTTTTTTCCGGATGATTTCATCTTCTTCCTGGACGAATCCCACCAGAGCCTCCCGCAAGTGCGGGGTATGTATCATGGCGATCGCGCCCGGAAAACGACGTTGGTCGATTATGGTTTTCGCCTGCCCAGCGCTTTGGATAATCGCCCGTTAAAATATGATGAATTCATGGACCGGATCAAGCAGACGATATTTGTATCCGCCACCCCCTCTCCGGTGGAAATTGAGCTAAGTAAAGGTGTGGTCGTGGAGCAGATTATTCGCCCGACCGGGCTGATCGACCCAGTTATCGAAGTGCGTCCTTCCGATGGGCAAATTGACGATTTGATCGAAGAAATTCGTCAGCGGATCGAACGCAAAGAGCGCACGCTGGTGCTAACGTTAACGAAACGTATGTCCGAAGATCTCACCGATTATCTGAAAGGACTCGGCATAAAGGTCGCTTATATTCACTCGGAAATCAGCGCCCTGGAGAGAGTCGATCTCCTCCGCGATCTTCGCCTGGCAGAGCATGATGTCCTCGTCGGTATCAACCTGCTTCGGGAAGGTCTTGACTTGCCGGAAGTATCATTGGTTGCCATTCTCGACGCAGACAAAGAAGGCTTTCTGCGCTCGGAGGTTTCGCTATTACAGATTGCCGGCCGCGCTGCCCGTAATGCCAATGGTATCGTGATTTTTTATGCGGACAAAATCACCAAGGCAATGAAGACCACCATGGACGAAACTTCCCGGCGCCGTGAACTGCAAAGCGATTATAACAAAACCCATGGCATTACCCCGCAAACCGTTTACAAAACCGTTGAGGAAATTATGCAATCGACGGCTGTGGCTGATGTGCGCGGGTCCTATAAAACCAAAGAGAAAAAGACTGCCCGAGAATTTGAGTATATGGACAAACTTACCGGCCAGGAGTTGATAGAACGCCTGGAAGAAGAAATGAAAGCCGCCGCCAAAAATTTGGAATTCGAGCGGGCGGCACAAATCCGGGATGAAATATTGAAGCTCAAGGGCAAGATTGGCTGATTTGCCTCGGCAAACAGCTGCTTTTTGGAATAACAATGAATCTTTTGCACACCTCCCATGGCAAGCCATTTTTATCCGGTGCTCTCAGGAATATTTTACTGATGCTATTCCTGCTGAGCAGTTCTGCTTCGGCAAACCCAGTCACCCCTCAGCTTGACAGCCTTTTAGTTGTCGGCAAAGAGAATATCTACGATCTGCGTTTTAAGCAGGCAGATTCAATATTTAGCCAAATCCGCCAGGAATTCCCCGAATATCCCCATGGCTATGTGTACCAGGCCTATATTACCGTTTTGAATTACACGATGGATCAGAGCAATAAGCAGTTGGATTCATTGTTGGATATTCAGGTGAAAGAAGCCCAGGAAATCGCCAAAAAATTCAAAGATCAAAATGACGATAACCCCGAAAGTCATTTCATGCAGGCCATGGCCAACGGCATTCGGGCAGTTTACCATGTCGTCAATCGTAATTTTATCCGGGCATACTGGAGTGGGCGCAGCACGAAAAAGGGATTGGAAAAAGCGGTAAAACTGGATTCCACTTATTATGATGCCTATATCGGACTGGGCATGTTTCATTATTACGCCGATCTCCTGCCCGGCGCGCTAAAGTTTTTTGCGGGCATTCTCGGCTTTGGCGGTGACAGGGAGTTGGGCAAACAAGAGGTGCGGTTTTCCGCCGATAAGGGCCGTTATTTTCAGGTGGAGGGGCGCTTCATTTATCATTGCATCGAATATTTTCTGGAAGGTGAAAAACGGAAGTCAATTGCCTCGTTGGAAAAAATGTATCGGGAATACCCCGGCAATCAGGCGATTGGCCTCATTATCGCTTATCATTATCGCCGCACCGGTTATCTGGAAAAGTGTCTGAATTACTGCAGCCAGTTTACCGATGATTATAGCGACCAGCTTCCCCAGTTGACCAATCTTAAGTATTACAACATGGCAGTCTGCTATTTTGATCTTAACGATTTCCAGCGAGCCGATTCCATTTTTACCATTCTCGCGGCATTGCCGACCCGTAAATCTCCGTACTATCAGGCGGCGATTTATTTTTACCAGGGTCATCTGAAAGATTTTAACGGGGAGCGTGAACAAGCGCTCTCTTACTATAACCAAATCAAAGAGAGCAAACAAACCCAATATTGGTACCTGCTTTCCCGAATGTATGTCGATTATCCGGTGGATACGCTGATGCAAAACTGGATTATTGCCCAGAATTATTTAGGGAGCCGGAAGTATGACGAGAGCTATCAGGCAACCCTTGCCATGGTTGCCGCACTGGATAGCGGTGCCACCAGCATCAACCCAAACTTCCCTTTTCTGGTATACGACTTACTGGGGCGCAATCATCACTACAAAAGGCGCTTGAGCGATTCCCGCGCGGCATTTGAGGCTAAATTATCACAAATCGGTAAAATGAAGGATAATTTTCGCAAGGCATGGTATTACATTCATTACAGCCGCTGCCTGCGACAATTAAACGAATTCGACCTCGCTGAAAAATATCTAAATAAAGCCAACGACCTTGACGACAGCTTTACCAAGATAATTGTTCAGCGGGAGAAATATATGCTTGCATCGCGGGAGAAGAAACACAATGAACGCCAAAAGTTACTGGAACAGCGGAAGAAAAAATAAAATGCGAACAAATCTACAGGAATAGGTAAATGAATATTTTAGTGATTGGCGGTGGCGGTCGCGAACATACGATAGCCTGGAAAATAGGGCAAAATCCCGACGTGAAAAACATCTACT
This sequence comes from Calditrichia bacterium, assembly GCA_030430345.1. Next base: position 6,289 of record JAUIFT010000056.1, read on the forward strand.
GCATCCCTGGCAATGCCGGGATTGCCACCATAGCGGAGTGTCACAATCTCAACACCGGGGACTTCCCCACCCTCGCAGCATTTGTTGAAGAGAAGAACATCGACTTTACAATCGTTGGTCCGGAGCAGCCGTTAGTGAATGGCATTGTCGATTTTTTCCGTTCCCGTAATTACCCGATATTCGGGCCAAACCAACAAGCGGCGCAAATGGAAGGCAGCAAGATATTTTCGAAAAGATTGATGGCGAAGTATGGTATTCCCACCGCTGCTTTTGCGGAATTTGATGATCCGACAGCGGCAATCGGCTACCTGAAAAGTTTGCCCAATCAACCGATTGTCGTTAAAGCGGATGGTCTGGCAGCCGGTAAAGGCAGCGTTGTCTGTCCGGATACGGAAAGCGCTTTGACGGCCGTCGACGAAATGATGAATCAACGTATTTTTGACATGGCCGGTAGTAAGATTGTTATCGAAGAATGTATGACCGGCGAAGAGGTAAGTCTCTTTATCCTCACTGATGGCAATGATTATCTTGCGCTGACGCCCGCGCAGGATTTCAAGAGAGCTCTCGACAATGACCGCGGCAAAAATACCGGTGGCATGGGTAGCTATTCCCCTACCCCGTTTTTAACCGAGGAACTGCGCCGGGAATCTATCCGCAAAGTGGTGGAACCGACATTGTCCGCTTTTCAGTCTGAAGGCATCGATTATACCGGCGTACTGTATTGCGGACTGATGCTTACCCCAAACGGTCCCTCGGTGATTGAATACAATTGCCGTTTTGGTGATCCGGAAACTCAGGTGGTCTTGCCGCTGCTGAATAGTGATTTGCTGGAAATTGCCCGGGCTGTTGATCAGCGGGAACTTGGCAAGTTAAAAATTGATATCAATCCCGGGCATGCCGCCAGTGTCGTGATGGCATCCGGTGGATACCCCGAGAAGTATGAAACCGGTAAACTCATTACCGGCTTACCGGAAAATCGTGACGATTTAATGGTCTTTCATGCCGGCACCAAAATAGTTGACGGGCAAATCGTTACCAGCGGTGGCCGGGTACTGGCAGTTACGGCGCTCTCCCGGCACAGCCTTAAAGCTGCAACAGAAAAAGCATATGCGGCCCTTGCTGATATTCAATTTGAAGATGCACATTTTCGTACCGACATTGCCCGGCGTGCCTGGCACATTTAGCATCAAAGCTGCCGGGCATATCATATTTAGCAAAGGAGGACTGGTATGATAAGACGCGCTCCGTTTTTTTTGATGACGCTTTTCTTGATCGTTGTGCTAATGCGCTGCGAAAAGAAGTCAGCAATAAACATCAGTGGCTATACGCCAACCCCTCCGGCATCTTCACTGGAAATTGACCGGGAGAATTTAAAAATCGCCGGCAGTTTTTTACCCGGTTACACCAGCGGGAATATTCGCAGCGACCGGGTAACCATCAACTGGTCCCCGGTAAATGCATCGAATTTTTCTTCTTATCGCATCTTTCGTAATAACATTTTATTGACAACAATCAACGAGCGGGAATTGAGCAGCTACACAGACAGCATTGGCCTGGCGCCAAACACCTACTACAATTACAAACTATCCTTGCTAACGCCGCAGGGGCTTTCAACCGCGGATACTATTCAGTTAAAAACACCACAATGGGATCCCCCGGCTAAAGCAGGCGCGCAAGTCCTCGGCCCATCCGCCAGCGCCATTCGCATCTTTTGGACCAATCAGGCAGAATCGAGCAACCGCTTCAATATTTACCGGAAATTCGCTAACGAACCGGTCAGCAGTTTTTTCCTCGTCGGCACAACTAACGACACCGCTTTCACTGATGATATTTCCATTGTCGCTGGTGCGCTATATAATTACCGCATTTCCGCAGCGAATGATTTTGAGACAACTGCTTTTTCAGAAGTGCTGACCCTGGAAGCGGCTTATACCATGGATTCACCTACGCTTAGCGGGATATCACAACTGCCGGGCAGCCGCTCCGTGCGCATCGAATGGGATGACAATGCCAGCGGCGAAGATGGATTTCGCATCTGGCGGAGAGACGAGCAGGGCATTTATACCGTCATTGACACGGTTTCCACCAATAGCGCGCATTATGTTGACACAGACACAACAAACAGCCTGGTTTTGGGAACAACTTACACCTATACGGTTTCCGCTTTTGATGCGACGAACGAATCGCTGCTTTCCAATCCGCTTGCGCTTACCATCGGCGTTCCGACTTCTTTTACCGGCTTTTCGGATAGTTTTGAGCAACCTCCGGGAAATGAGTGGCAGTTTATTTCTTCAGCGCCGGAGGGACGTATCGTCCCTTCCCCATTGGGGGCAAATACCGGGCAGCAAATGCTGTTAATGGACGTTACGCAGGATGGCGTGGTAAATCTGAATCATGCGATACTTACGCTGGATCTTTCCGGGATTTCTAATAGCCAATCTGTGATATTATCTTTTTTCTTCAATACCTTCGATGATGAAGTGAGTCCGTTGGAAGAGTTGGTAGAAGTTTCCAGTGACGGCATCAACTGGGAAACGATATACACCATGACAGCTTCCCCCTTTGTTTGGACGGAGGCGGCGATTAATCTTCAGGATTTCATAGCGGCACAGCCCTATAGCGCGAACTATCAAATTCGATTTCAACAACAGGATAATTTCCCTTTCCCCACGGATGGCATTGGCATTGATGATGTTTCAGTGCAATTAAATCAATAACAGTATTTGGCGATTATACCGGGAGTTCTTATGCAAATTAA
>JAUIFT010000057.1 GCA_030430345.1 Calditrichia bacterium
CCATTATTGTTAAAAGGAACATCGAAAGTGCTATTATCGCTGCCGGCGCTTTTCGATAGAATACCAAAATTTACAAAAGTACCGCCGCCATTATCCAGGAAGTCCAGTAAGGCATCGACCTGAATATCGAAGGTTGCGCTGGTATCATTAATGAATGTGGCGTTGTTAATGAATCGCCAGGTGCCGCTTTCTAACCAACTGGCGGTGCCGACATTCGTAATTGTGCGGCCATCCAAAGTTTTAGTGTTGCTGCCCCCAATTTGAATTTCGCCATTAATGAGAAAGCTACCACTGCCGGCTACCGTGCCGCGCTGCCAGTCAAAAATACCATTAATCAACGCATCGCCGCTACCGGTGATTAAACCATCGCCACCATCGAGAATCAGGGACATACCATTTTGCAGGGACAGGCCACCGCTGTTAACGGTTACCTCTGCATCATTGATGAGTGCATCTCCACCACCGGTAAAATTGACGTTGTCCCAGGTATGGGTGCCTTCCCGGAAAGCAATACTGCCATTGTTGTTCGTCGCAAATGTACATAAAGATGCGCTCGTTCCTCCCTTGAATTCCAGCGTACCGCTGATAACGACTATATTGCCCGTGTTTTCCAATGCAATTTCAACGGGGGTAGTGCCGAAAGAGGAAAGCTTGGTGATAACCCCGCGGTTCACGATTGTTCCCCCGGCGGGTATCGAGAATTCTATCTCTGCATCGGTTTCAATGTTAAAATCACCACCAAGTTTATTTTTGATGACTGCGCCGTTTTTTACCCGAATATTCCCTGTGCCGGTCCAATTGATATCGCCGCCATTGGATATGGGGCGTCCATCCAGCAATACGGAACTACTGCCGCTTAAATTTAATTCTGCCCCAAAAGGAATGTAGAGCGAATCGCCCGGCTCGATTATACCCCCTTCCCAGCGCATTTTACCGTTAACGGTCAGGCTGTTAGTTCCGGTGATGTTACCATCACTCAGGACCAGCCCGCCAACAGTAATATGGTCATCCAGAATAACCAGGCCGGAGTTTACGATTGCGGTATCGCTGGGACCGGGAACGCCACTCGGGGACCAGTTCAGGGATGAATTCCATCCACTATTGTCGGACGTCCAGGTATAGGTCGTCTGCCCAAATAGGGCAAATGAAAGAATAATGATTAAGAAAAATATACGGGTGGTATGAATTTGCGCCAACATTTTACCTCTCCGTGGTTAATGTATGGGTTAAATAGATAGATATTTTCCTGAATCCTGAAATGCGTTTCCCTGGTGCCCGAGAATTTTTCAGAAGGTGGATTACAAGTGACGATCGCTCCCCGGGAGGACTTTCAGCAGGGAAGTGCAAGTTTTTACCCGTAATCATCAATCCCGATGATTAATGCGGGCAGGAAAATAATTAACAGATATGGTTCAAATTAGAAGCCAGGCTTATGAGGCAGATGACCCATCGCACAGAATAAAAGTATATTTTTTCGCGTAAATATACTATTCCGGGACTATATTCTGCGGAAACAATTGCGAAATGCAATACGCTAAGCAGATGTAAATATAGAATAAACTATATGCTGTGTCTGTTAAAGGCTGCGATAATACCGCGCAGGTGATGGACCGGATAGGGGCAAAATGAAAAATGGCATTCTGGCAGCAATGAGCGCCTACCTGTTATGGGGCGTATTCCCAATATATTGGAAAGCGTTGAGCGCAATTCCGGCAATGGAAATTCTTGGCCACCGGGTGGTATGGTCACTCATCGTACTGATCATTCTGCTGACTGTGTTACGACGCTGGGATTGGGTAAAATTGCTCAAACGAAATCCGGGAACTGTTGCAACGTTTATCGGTTCCGGTACCATCCTGGGGCTAAACTGGCTGATCTTTATTTGGGCGGTCAATAATAATTTTATTGTTGAAGCGAGTTTGGGATATTTCATAAATCCCCTGGTAAATGTGCTGCTCGGGGTCATTTTCCTGAAAGAGCGGATGCGCCTGGTGCAGTGGGGAGCGGTGGCGCTGGCGTTTCTTGGCGTGGCTTACTTAACAGCCAGTTATGGCCGCTTACCCTGGATTGCTATTGGATTAGCGTTGTCTTTCGGTACCTATGGATTGATTCGCAAGACTGCTCGCCTGAGTTCTCTGGAAGGACTGAGTATTGAGATGGCCAGTCTTTTTCTACCATCATTGATCTATTTGTTCTTCCTCGGATATAATGATATCGCCGCCTTTACGACAATCGATGATTTTACCTTGATTTTACTGCTGCTCAGCGGAATTATTACTGCCGTGCCGCTATTACTTTTTGCTTATGGCGCGCGTAAAATTCCCTTGTCGCTGGTGGGATTATTACAGTATATCGCCCCATCGATGCAATTCATGATCGGGGTTTTCCTCTACAATGAGCCCTTTTCCACGGAAAAGATGATTGGCTTTTCCATTATATGGATAGCGCTGATTATTTATTCGTTTGAGAGCTTTTGGTGGCTGAGCCGGCAGCGAGCTGTGCCAACTGGTTAGGAGCTCAATAGTCTAATGAATGCATTGAATTATATGAAATGTTTGAATACAATAAATACCAGGTATGGGAAAACTGAACATAAACCGGAGTAATAATGACAACAAATAATCAGGCGGCGGTTTGTATCCCAAATATTGGCCGAAAGCAGCGTCGGCTCCGATTGTTTGGCGGGATTGCAGGGATTGCTATAACGGTCATAACAGGCATCTATTTAAAATATATAGATGCGCCTCTTTATTGGCAACTGGCGCTGTATCTGCCGTTGGTGGGAGGATTGAGCGGGATATTTCAGGCGCATCATCAAACATGAGTGGTGATGGCGGCGCAAGGTTTGCGTCAAATGAATGATAAGATATCCCGTGTGAAAGAAGATGATCTCGACGCGGCGATTCGGAAGCAGGCTATGACAGTTAACATACAATCGTTTGCTACTGCGGCAGTGATAATACTTATCTATATTTTCCTGTAGTTTCCTGAAAAAAAGTTAAAGGATTGAATCCGGACGTTCTACCCTTTAAATTAAAGGTCCGGTGCGATTGATATCGGCAGGTGGCAGTACTCGTAGATGGCGTAGGATCGCAACAACAGCACCGGCAAAAAAGGAATAAACATACAGGAGATTTCTCATGAATTTGAATGATCGTTTGGAAAATGTTGCTGTTCTTGGGGCCGGCGGCAAAATGGGGAGTGGCATTTCTTTGCTGCTGGCGCGGGAGATGACCCTGGCGAAATTAAACCCGGAGAACGCCGGACGAAATTACGAATTAACTTTAATGGATGTAAATCCCGATGCTTTAAACGGGTTGCAGGCTTATCTGGAAAAACAGGGAAAACGCTTCGCTGAAAAGAAAGCGGATAAAATTGCCGCGCTGTTCCCGGACATGGATGATCCGGCAGCGATTGCCGAAGCATTTGTCGCAACACAGGCATCCATTCTCAATCCGGTGACAGACCTGGCAGAAGTCGGCGGTGCCCACATGGTGTTTGAAGCAATTCTGGAAAACCTCGATTTGAAAATCCGCGTTTTTAATCAATTAAAAGATGTATGTGCGGATACCACTTATTTTTTTAGCAATACATCGTCTATCCCGATTAAGGAACTCGATGAAAAAGTTGGCCTGGGCGGACGAATTATTGGCTTCCACTTTTATAATCCTCCGGCGGTGCAACGCCTGGTGGAATTGATCATCCCGGAAAATATAGCGGCAGACCTCCCGGAACTTTCCCGGGAAATTGGTAAGCGCCTGGGGAAAATTATCATTCTTTCCAATGATGTTGCCGGCTTTATCGGCAACGGCCACTTTATGCGCGATGGCTTGCATGGCATTCGCGAAGCACAACGCCTCAGCCAGGAAATGTCCTTTATTGAAGCAGTCTATATTGTAAATCAGGTCAGTCAGGATCTGCTGCTGCGCCCGATGGGGATCTTTCAGCTGATCGATTATGTTGGTCTGGATATCTTCCAAAGTATTCTGAAAATTATGGCCCCGCATTTCCCCGGGGAAGTGCTCCATAGCGATCTGATTGATATTCTGGTTGGCAAAAATGTAAAAGGCGGGCAATATTCCGACGGCAGCCAAAAGAATGGATTTCTGAAATACGAAAATGGCCGTCCGGTGGGCGTTTACGATCTGGTAAAAGAAAGTTACGTGCCCCTTTCCACTGGGGATTGGCAAGGAAAGGCGGATCGCTGGATCGGGGATAAACCAGAAGGACACGCCCCCTGGAAGGCATTGCTGAAGGCCGAAGACCGGGACGATCAGCTGAAGGCCTACTTTGCGGCAATGACCGCTGATAATGGCAATGGTGCTACACTGGCCAGCGCTTATCTGAAAAATTCCCGGGAAATTGGCGAGCTATTATTGAATGGTGGCGTTGCGAACGCTGCGGAAGATGTCAATGGCGTTCTAATGAATGGCTTTTTCCATCTATATGGCCCGATCAATGAATATGCCTGATTGCGGTTTAAACTCTCGTATCCATCTTGATTTACAGGATGGATACGAGGTATATACATCATAACAAACTTTTACAGATTTCGAGACTCTTCATTAGAGAAAGACTGGTTAGCGAAGTAAAACCATTTTTCGAGTGTCGATAAAATTGCCGGCAGTCATCCGATAAAGATATACACCGGAAGCCATTTTATTACCACTGTCATCAATCGCCTGCCAACGAACATGGTGCCTGCCTGCCGTCATCTTCTGATTTACCAGCGTTGTTACCAGTTTTCCCTGAATGTCAAATACTTGTATTTTTACCTGCGATTCAGAAGGAAGATCATAAGTAATGGTTGTGACCGGGTTAAAGGGATCGGGAAAATTATGACCGAGTGTATAACGATCCGGTAAAATCGTTTGCAGCGTTGCTTCTGTTGCCGGGGATGAGTGTTTATTGTTATTTTGATTCCTCAAGTCATATACTTCCGCTGCCTGAGCGTGATGTTGCTCGTTACCGAAAAAGATGCTGCCTTCGATAAAAATACTTTTTCCCCTGAATTCATTGAGGTTGACTGCCAGGGTATCTGAAATAACGAAGGTGCTGTCCGTGCTGAAAATATTTGAGAGATAAGTCCGTAATTGCTTTAATACCCGATTACCCTGTCCGTTCTTAATCCTTAATCCTAAAATAGATTGTAACGCACCTTTTTTACCGGGCGCATAGCTAAGTCTTTGCCCGGAAATACGTAAGGGTAGTTGAAGTGATAAATCCTTTGCAGTAACATTCATTGCTTTAAAACGAAAAGCATTTTCCGGAGTTAACTGGGAACCTCGATAATGCGGCTGAATCCTCTGCCGGTTGCCAGTGTCATCAACTAACATCGGATCGCCGATTTCTATGGCCAGGTCCCCGCTAACGCCGATATTCGCGAAGGCCCGTTCAAGCTGCAGGGTTACCAGGCGGCTATGGGGAATATCGCCGGCGCTGGATTCTTTCATTTCCGGGATAATATCCTGGGTAATTTGCACCCGGTAAGGGGCAGCATCATCTTCGGTGTAAACCAGTTGCGGATATAGCTCATCTAAAGTGGTAATCGCCGGATGCCCGCCACCGTTGGCCACTACTGTGGATGGCGTCCAGCTGCCGCTCCAGCGCCAGAGCCGGGAGATCTCCGAATCGTTGCTTTGATAGGCAATCAAGGCATCGAGATCGTTCTCATCATCAATGAAGCTGGTAATCACCGGATTACGATCGTCGGTGTTACAAACCTGAAAAATCGTTACCGGTTGCCAGCCGCCATTGGTTTTTTCCCGAAAGCATATGACCGGTGTATTTTTGCTCGGTGAGCTACAGCCGCTTTCCAAAACTTTTTCCGAGGAAATGATATTTTGGCGGCCTTGCCAGGTCAGGTAAATATTATTCGGGTAGCTGCCGGGGTCGGCATGGATGGACGGGCGGGCATGGCTGTTCAGATTCCATAATCCGCCACTGAGATCAGTGCTGCTATCCCACTGCCATTGCCCACTGTTGTAATCGCCGGAAATAAATTTTATTTCATCGATCTGGCTATCCCGCCAGGCAATACGGGTAGTATTCGGATCACTGCCGACACTGCCGCGGGTAATCGTCGGGGAATGATCGTAAATGTCGGTACCGGGTACAAGATAGTAAGTACTCCAGTTCTGCCAGGAACTGTCCTTATAACGGAGTACGATACCGCCGACAACACTGACGAAGTTATAGGAATAACGCCAGACCACCGTGGCATCGCCGTAGTAATCGATATAAATCGCCGGCGTGGTGGGATTCTGGTAACCGCCATAGGAGCCTTGCCCGAGTAATTCAATCGCTTCCCAGTTGCCTTCAGCATCCCTTTTTCGATAATGCACAGTATAATCATCGACGCCGCCATCACTGTATTTTCGCTCGTAAGCGACATGCACTTCCAGATATTGATCGACCCCGACACTGGGATTGAGGCACTCATATTGGTCGGAACGATCGACCTGTTCGTCTTTCTCCCAATTTACCCCGCCATCGGTGGAAATGGAGAGGAATACGCCGCCACCATCGACATAAACCTGGTAAAGATTTTCCGGATGATGGCCGCTGCCGGTTTTATATTGCGCGGCCAGTTTGCGGGCATTATTACCGGCGGTAGCGGCGGAGGTATTTGCAGCAAGGTGGGCCGTGTAAACTGCGCTGACTGTGGCATTATCATCACGGAAAATTACCTCTGTTTGATAATAGCCCTCCGTAGTCAGGTTGTTCGGTGAAACTATATCCGCATCCTGCGCTTCCCATTCTAAGAAATACCAAAGATTATTATTGTTGGGAATATCGTCCCGTTCCGCTTTGGCCCTAATGGAATAAGGAATTCGATTAAGTGTTGGGTCTTGATCCAGAAAAACACCACCGGAGGTTGAATCCCGCGCACCGGTAGGAGCATAAGGGGAATCGAAGGAAATAAAGTCTCCGGCTGGGTGCCATCCGATTCCAGAAACCAGGGGTCGTGGAAATCGATGGTTCCGCCACTACCGCCGGAGATTAAATTCAAATCAATTTGGGCCGGGTGAAAATCTGTAAACCAGGCGAATTGGTGTTCGTCCGAAGTAACCGTAAAACTACGTTCTAAAAAATGTTCAGTATTAACTTCATTCCAATTGTGATGTTTGTAAGTTACACCACTTGCCTGCCAATTTTCAAAACGTTCATCTAATGTTGTAATTGCAGCATTTTGGTTTGCTCTAAGTCCGGCAAAATTTCTAGAAGGAACGGTTTGAGTAATGGAAGACTGTGTTGCCTGTAAATTACCCCCGGCATTTTGAGAAGCAATAATATTACTTAACTGAATCGACTCCAGTAGATGATTATTCCGGCGATTTACAAGGCAATAGCGAATATATTGACGTTGAATTGAAGTGAATTCAGAACGACAATTCTGACTGGGAGTAGATGCTGACATAAAATTTTTTGCTAGTTTGACGCGATCAGGATTAGAACTGTCACATTCATATTCCACGCCATCATGAGCAATTGGCGTATCAGGAACTAAATCTCCACTTTTATAAAGATTATCAATGCTTTCAATCCCCAGACTTGTTTCATAGGTATGAAACAAATCAAAATAATGTCCCATTTCATGAGTTAAACTAGAAATATATTGACGGTCATTACCAATAATTACGTACTGCCCGGAGATGTTACAAGAATTCCATTGATTGAACCAACCCATCTTAACTGGCGAGAAAGTAGCATGGCCATTTTTGCTTCCCGAAGGGTCAGGAATATAATATATATTCACCACCCCGAAGACATTGTAATTTTCCGAAATTAAATCTTCCTCGGCTAAAGTCGTTGACACATAAGCGTCGTTCGCTATAGTATCTTGCTGAACCAATATGAAATCAATTTTTACCTGATCATAAAATGAAGCAAAGAGCAGATTCAAATCGGCTTGTAAAGTGTCAGGATCAATCCCCTGGTTACCTGCGTTATCTGTAATAATATGAAGAGCTATACCAACCTGATATACTGGAGCTATTGGGGAAGAAGGATCATAAGGCTGTAAAATGGAGTTGTTAAGAAAACCTACTGAATTATTATAGGAATCCCAACGGTCCTGGGTGAGACCTAAAAAGTTGCAGTTACTTCCAATATCCCCTTGAATTGAGTTAGAAACGAAAAAGATAAACACAAAAATTCGAATTAAATATTTCATCCCATTCTCCTTTTTAATATTAGTTGGAATTATATTGTTATATTTATGGATTGGCGCTTTTCAATTTGGAAAACTACAACCATATATTCTGTAGATTCTTAAGGCAGTTTCCTCTCTGAAAGGCACAAATGACCGGTGTCTATCTCCGACCTGTAAAAATAAGCGCTTTGCCAGCAATGTCACTAAAAATAAAACCAGCAGCGACAACAAGATTATTGTGCACTGCTATACCTCTGATGCGGCCATTTAAACTGAGTTGATCATAATGCCGCCAATTGCTGCCATTGTAATGAGCCAGCATGGTAAAATCTCCGCCAGCAAATAAATCGTTTTGCTTTTGACCGTTAAATGCTCGGGGAAAGCCCGGAGCGAAATCATTGTTTAGCCATAACCGTACTGCTTCTCCGCGCGAATCGGCATCGGCGCTATACATGCCGGCATTACTCATGATATAGACCTTGTCCGGCGAATTGGTCCAAACTCCAGTTAACCAACCTGATAGTGAATCACTTCTTATGTTGCCTAAATTGTCCATGTCGCTATAGACTGTTTCCACACTCTTATCGACGATTTTCAGCAATACAGTACCCAACCCATCTGAATATCCGCAACTCCACACCACTCTACCATCCGGAGAACCGTAAATATCTAATAAATCCACATCGGTGTCACTATCCAACTTTTGCCAGGTTGAACCATCATAATAGGCTAATGCACCTTTTAAACCAGCAGCATAAAGATGTGAATTTGATGTTCCCCAGAGTGTCTCGATTGCCTGTCCTTCGGACAATAAAGGATTGGGATTGCCTGAAAAATCATTGATCCAAAATGATTCGATATTATTATTGC
>JAUIFT010000804.1 GCA_030430345.1 Calditrichia bacterium
AGATATCCGCCGGGAAATCGCCGGGACCGTGCCGCTCTATGCCGGCATCGAAAACTTCCGGCAAAAAGGCGATCAGTTTCAGTGGGGAGGCGAACGGCTGGGCAGCGACGGCACTTTTGGCACGGATGATGGAAAAGCGCGTTTTATCCCATTAACTCCACCGCAGAGAAAGGTGCCGGCGGGGTGGTTCCAACTCTCCACCCGGCGCGGAAAACAGTTTAACAGTATCGAGTTCAGCGACCGGGATCCGCTTTCAAATACTCGTCGTAACCAGGTGCTAATGGCGCCGGAAGATATTCAAAATTTGGGATTAAGAGACAATGATTCCGTTTTACTCCGGTCGGAAAGTGGGGAAATGACCGCCACCGTTCGTGCCGGAGATGTGCAGCCTGGCATTGTCATCATGTACTGGCCGGAAGCCAATGTGTTGATCCGCCGGGGCGTTTGCGATCCGGAGTGCGGTATACCTGCCTATCGGGACGCCCTCGTACAAGTATTAAAATTGCCTGCGAAAAATGGGGGAGATACTGTTCGTACGTGACTGGAAAAAACGCTTCAACAATTGTATCTTATACAAAACAAGATTGACCGATTCAGGACTGTAAAATTGATACGATAATTATAATTGGTGAACCAGGAGGATAAAAATGAGGCATTTGTTAGTTATTTCATTGATGGCTTTTCTTTCCGCCGGCATCTTATTAATGGGATGCAGCGACCGTAAGAAACCCGATAATTCAGAAAACGGTGGCAACGCTGAAGCTGCTTCGATGCAACTGATCATATTAGGCGGCCCTGGCGCTGGAAAAGGTACTCAGGCGCGGGCAATTGTCGATACTTTTAAAATCGGGCATATTTCCACCGGCCAGATACTGCGCCAGGAAGTGGCCGATAGTAGCGATCTCGGTATGTTGGTTGCCGGCATTATGGCGCGGGGCGAACTGGTAGCCGATAGCATTATTCTCACCCTGGTGGAAAATCGCTTGAAAGCGCCGGATTGCAAGGACGGTTTCATTCTCGATGGTTTCCCCCGAACCATTCCGCAGGCGACCGGACTGGAAGAAATTCTCGCTCGCCGTGGCGATACCAGCATCCGGGTGCTTTACCTGGAAGTCTCGGACGAAGAAATGACCCGGCGCCTGATGAGCCGGGGACGCGCGGATGATACTGAAGATACAATTAAAAATCGCATTGGTATCTTCCATCAGCAAACCGATCCGTTGGTTGAATATTATGACAAAAAAGGCACTTTAATCCGGATCAACGGCGAACAATCGATCGAAGCGGTTGCTGCTGATATAGAAGCCGTGCTTTCCGTTAAGTAGTTATTTATTTTATAAGTAAGTGGGTAAAGATGCTTTGGTAATACACAGATCAATCTTCTCTTGCCTATTTGCCCATCTGCAAATTTGCAAATAGGCAATGGGCAGCCGGATACTCAATGTTGATCTTTTCAGTGCTCTACTTTTTGACAAAACATTTTTGGCTTAACACTTCATTAAATCTCAAACATAGAGAAAGGAGATGTCATGAAAAATACTATGCTGGCTTTTTGCATAGCTTTCTTGCTCTCCGGCTCTCTGGTATTGGCACAGGATTTTTCCGGAAAATATTTTATCCAGACCGCCGGGGGCGAAGTCTTGCTAACCTTGGAAGCCAATGAGCAGGGCGGCTATAGTGGCACCCTGACC
>JAUIFT010000058.1 GCA_030430345.1 Calditrichia bacterium
TGAGAATTCCCCAGTTTTGAATCCCCGAATTTTCGGTTTCATCCGAGCTCCAATAATAACGCCAGTTAAACCGTTGCAGCATTGCGGGCGCTGCCGGGTTGGCGTATCCCAGCAATCCATTTTGGTAAGATGCCGCGCCATTCTGCAGAAACGTGTGGCGGTATTGGTGTGGCGTAAATTGCTGGGCACTGAGAGATCCGACACTTAAGAGGAAAAACAGGCAGTAAATAGTTCTTCTCATGGAAAACGCTCCAAATCGATGCGATTAATTCTAGTTTTCAGATTGTGGCACACCAGTTAAATACGTAATGCTATTTGGCCCGGTTCCGGAAACCATGCCGGCTTTCCAGCGAAATTTTTCGCCACCGGCTTCTTCAGCGATTGTCAGTAACTCCTCCGGTTTATAGGAACGCAGGGCGGAGACGATTCCATCCCAGGTAATGCTGAGTGGTACGATCGGGATGAGATAGGTGAAAATCAAACGGCTAATTTTAAAGGGACGAATAAAGGGCGTAAATAGCAGCACAAAAATTGGAATAAGGATAATCGGAGGCAGCACGTTGGCAAATTTTCGTTCCATTATTTCAAAGATTGCAATCGGACTATTTTTTTCAACGGCATCTGCCAGCACATTTTTTGCATATCGTGGGGGAAAATGATGGAAAGCGTTAAAGATAGTGCGCAGGCCGCGCAGATTATCCGGAAGGGCGTGGGCAGCTACCGGTGTTTCCAGGTAGTCTATTTTCCCAGCAGCTTCCGCCGCGATTTTTTCGAAAGCAGGCAGGTTCGGATACATATCGGTCAGGGTAATGGTAAAATCTTCCCCATAAGCCTCGCGGAGCATTTTCTCAATGTCAATCATTCCACCGCCGCCGCCGGAGCAGAGGTCGATAATCCTGCTTTCCTGGCTCTCTTTCAGCAGATCCGCTAAAAGCGGAATTACCGGCTGATGCAGTTTAAAGCGCTTAATAATAAAGTTGAGATAATCGGTTAACATATCCTTCAAAAATTGCGGATACCAGCTTTGGTCGCCAAATTCGAATAGCTGCAGTCGTTTCATTGAGAGCTTCTCTTTTCCTCATTAACAGAACAATAAACTACACTAGTAATATTTTTCGTGAGTATTCCAAACTCATAGATAGCAAGTATCAATAATCCAGCCACTCCCTGGCTTTTTTGCGGGCATATAAAATAGCGTCTTCCAGATTTTCAAAAAGGTTTTCCGGCTTGTCCGTATCGGCCGGCACCAGCAGGGATAATAAACCAGTCATGCATTTTTCCGATGCCGCGATAGCCACCGGAAAATACGGTTCATCCGGTTCTCTCTCCTGGTCGCAGAACTGTGAAATCACCTGAAAAACACCGAGTATCGAATTCCCCCATCGATAAGAGAGATCGCGAAAATCCAGCACAACCGCATCCGGGTCGAAACTGGCCAGACCGTATACAGTGACAGCTTTCATATAATCTGCGTGCTTATTTCCCAGCGAACCATCCGGGTATTCCCCGGCAAAGGAAACGACCAGTACGGATACATTCTCCGGGCCGGCATCTTCTGTCAGGTAAAATGTTGAATCGATTCCCGCTGGTTGATCAGGCGTTACTTTTTTCAGCTTTATTTTAGTCATTCTGCTCTCTGGTATCGGAATTACGCACATGAGCGACGGACTGTTCAACCAATTCCCGCAGTACTGCCCAGTCTATATCTTCAATTTTTTTGATATACAGGCAGGAACGTCCGGTTTTGTATTTACCCAATTTCGCCATCAATTCGTCATAACGGCGGAAGCCCGCCATGATGTACAGTGTCAGGTTTTCTTTCCGTGGAGAGAAGGCGCTGAGGAACCATTCTCCTTCTCTCCCGCTGTCATAACGAAAATGATAATCACCAAAACCCACGATGCTATTCCCCCACATTTTTGGCGGTTCCCCGGTAATTTCCTGCATCAGCTCCAGAATTTTAAAACAGTCTTCGCGCTTCTTTTCGTTTTCCACAGCATTCAGGAAATCATAAACATCGCCATCATTTTTACTGGTTTTTAACTTCGCCATTAATAGATCCTTTATTAATTGCCGGATGAGATTAGAGAATATAAAGCTTCTCTGCCTGCACCGCAATTGTAGAAAATTGCGAAAGCGATTTAAAATTTAAATCTAAAAGAGTGTAGAAATGGGCAGGAAATTGAGCGGGGAAAGATATCCGTTTTTCTCAGGGAGCTTCACCGGGAATGCTTCCTCAAGTTAAAACAAATGCTTAGGATAATTTCTTCCTGGCAGATACTTCTTTATCGGTTTTACCGCAGAAAGTAACCGGGACGCCGTCTGTGCCGGCTTTTTTTTTCAGGATAATTTTTTCCAGGCAATCCTGGCAAATCCCTTCAAAAAGCACCCGGTAGCCATTGACTTGGAAACCGTTATCATTCGGTACCGGCAATGCGTCCAGTCGCTCATCGTGAATGTCGACAATTTTCCGGCATTCGCTGCAAATCAGATGATGGTGTGGCGTGGTATCGCCATCGAACCGGGCAAGATCATGCATCGGATTGACTTTTTTGATTAAATCATGCTCCGCCAGCGTTTCCAGCGTTTTATAGACTGTGGCGATAGAGATTGAAGGATATTCGGCTTTGACCACCTGGTAGATCTCTTCTGCGGTCGGATGATTTTTGGTCGTCTGTAAATATTTATAGATCAGGATTCTCTGATACGTAACGTTCAATCCTTTTTCCCGCAGCGTATTTATGAAATTATCGACTTGCATTGTATATCCTCATTCACATCTCTTGCGAAAGCTATTGCTTACAATCCGTATGGGTGTTGGCAAAATAACAGTTATTATCACAGATCAGACAGTTCTCCATCGGGCAATTGTACTGAAATTGCTGAAATCCCTCGCGGAAAGCAGCGGCTTCCGGATTATCGGAAAGGAAATATCCCATAAACACCAACAATTGTTCTCCCGCTTGCTGACTAAGCAGGTGTTCGATTTTGCAAGCATCTATTTCCGCAGAATTTTCCGGTAGGCGCAACACTGTCGTAAAAAATTGCTTAAGAATCTGCCGCTTGCTCATCACCGAACAGACCAGTTGCTCACCTTTTTCGGAAAGCCGGTAAAATTTGTTTTCGTCTTCTTCCAGGTAATTCTTGTCAATGAGCTTATGCAGCGTAACTGATATGCTGCCCCGGGTCAGATTGAGGTAACGGCCGATATCCACTGCCCGGGCATAGCCCTTCTCTTTTACCAGGTGATGAACAGCCATTAAGTGGTGGACACTACTATGGCTCAGTTCGGTTTCGTCAAACTTTTTCCAGACTTCTTTGATCATTGCCGTTTTACCATTCATACAGTTGCTTTATTAGCAGAACTTTTGTTTGACACATCAAACACAAGAAGTATATACTTGAAAAACTAAAAAAACAAGCTGCCATAATATTTTGTGATAAATTTTACAAAGGTATCAAAAACCGGGCTAAGAAGCATGTCGCTGAAGTTTTCTTAAGAGAAGCCCCAGCGGTACGTCATATTTATACAAGAATATCCCTACACCTCATTAGCCCTGCAGGGGCGACATATTTCTTCTGTATCAATCAGCACTCAAACAACAATCAACGGCAATGAAACACCAACTATACTACAACAGAATTATTTGAATCTTTGTCGTTCAGAATTAATTCATCGGCGTAGCTGCTTAATTCCGGGAAGAATGTTCGAAAATCGGTGGCAAGTTCTTCATAGTTCGCCTCCAATTGACCTAAACCGCTGGCAAGAATATTCTTCCGGCTGATTCTCCGGGAGATGCCGCTGAGCGCCCAACCGATGCCCTCAAATCCCCGGTAGGAAGTAAGCCAGTTTTCTTCAACCATGTATGGCAGAATGCGTTGCAGGCGGGGGGCGAGCAGCGATTTATGTGCCTGGAAAATGTCATAAATCCGCTCACAGAAATCTTCCAGCGGTTCTTCGGCATAATCCCGCCAGTTTTTAGCAAGAAAATGATCGTAGAATAAATCGATCATAATTCCCTTTAAATGGCGGTAGTCATCATCAATACGCTGTCTGCTCTGCAGAAAGATCGGATGGCTATCGGTAAACTGATCAATCTTCTGATGCATTACAATGCCCCGGCAAATTTCCGGACTGTATTTGTCACGGAAGTCTGCGTTAATAAAATCACCGAGCATATTTCCGATAATAGATTCCGGCGTTTCATCGGCGAGATAAAGGTGGGCAAGAAAATTCATTGAGAATGGTGATCCCTGCTTCTATTTCTTTCTGTTAGTCTTTTAAAAGGTCTTAATAGCCACGAATCAACACAGATTTACACGGATGCTCAAAAACTAATTCTAATTAAAAAAAATCTTTTACATCTGTGTTAATCAGTGTAAATCCGTGGCGAATATTTATCCTCAGAAAGAAATTTACACAGAGATCTCAGTAAAACCAAAAAACGGATTGGGGAAATATACACATTCAATTCACTCTGCCTGAGAAACATCGCCGAATGTTGTCAACAAGGGTAGGAAAATATATTTTAATTGGCAGGCTAGTAGCAATTAGATTCCGGAAGGTCGCAACAGGAGTTTCCACTTCTCGCTAATCAAAAACGGACGAACGTCTTTGGCGGGGACACCAATGTCATCTTCAATACCTGGAGTATCCCCCTGATTTGTTCCTATCCATATTCAGTCACTGCATGACCACCTTTTTATTCGCGTCTGCGGTGAGAATGAATAAACTGCCAGGTCAATTGGCAACATTACCTGAGCAAAATCATATTGCCCATCTATACAGTTGCTTCGGCATGCTCGATATCAAAAACATGTTTATGCAGATTGGCAACCCATTGCTTTCCTTCTGTGGTCACTGCCAGGTATTTTAAGGCATCCTTGATGTACGGGTGAATGGATTGCCAGAAGAAACGGGCATATTTTTCGCGCATATCACCGGGGTTCTCATAACCGATTTTCAAATTGGTTCCGGTTTCTTCAAATTCATAAAACAATGCCGGGATTTTTCGCAGGTAGTCCGGGTCGGCCAACTGCCCGATATAGTCGGCGGCACGGGTGAGTCCGTAGCAGTTATTGGTATCCTGATAAAAGTTTTCGGTCGGGACCGGCATGCGGGTCATCTCAATGTAGTCGGCAATTCGTTCGGCATCAATATCAGCCAGTTGGTTATCGCTGAAGCGTTCTTTGACAAACAACTTACTGCGATCGACATGAAACGCCGTCAGGGCGGCATCCGAGCCACCACCGGCAATTTTGATCGTGCGTTCCCCAACGCCGGTGGCGTATTCGCCCGGTTGGTCCGCCCGGCAAATACCCCGAATAAATCCGATATCATGAAACAGCAAGGCCAGGAGCATATGCATCCAGTCTTCCGGCATCACCCCGCCTTCCTGTAAATGCTTGCCGCGCAATATTTCCTGCCCGACCAACGTCACCATAATCGTATGCTCGTAATTATGGTAGAGGGCGTCTGAGGCAGTAATTTTTTCCATGGCCATCTCCCCGGCCCATACCAACACATCGGCGATTTCCGGCGCCAGGTTCCCGTAATTACGGTAATAGGCCCGGCGTAACTCATCGGTAAATCCCCGAATCATCCATGTTCTGATGTTAACCATTTCGCTTCATCTCCAGATATTATCGTTTTTTAGGTCTATAATAATTAATGGGAAAGCGGGAGAGTATTAGCGCCGTCACCCGGGGTGAGCGCGATCACCGGAGTTTAGGAGAAATGGAAGCTGAAAAGAAAAATATCCAATATCCAATTTTGAAGGAAAACTCAACAAGATTGGAATGAGCATTATCCACTTCGACATTGGACGTTGAATATTGGACATTGAATACGTCCTATCACCGAAAAAAACACCCCGGCAAAAAACTTACCGGGGTTGAGAGTAATGGCAATTGTGTGAAGTAAGAGGCAGAGAAGTTTTAACAGCAACTGGTAATCTTTTCCAAAGCAGGGAGGGAAATAATCCGAATGCGTTTCCGTTCGTAGGCGATGGTGCCGCTTTTCTTCAGCTCCGAGAGATGCAAACTGGCGGTTTCCCGGGAACTGGCTACCAGATTGGCAATATCCTGATGAGTCAATGGAATTTTAATCTGCCCGTTTCGTTTATCACCGGCTTTTTGATACAATGAAAACAAGAGTTTACAGATACGGGTTTTCACATCGCTGAAGACCAGATTTTGCAGCTTGGTTTCCAGGGTATTGATGCGCTGGCTCATAATCTTCAGTATTCTTACCGAAAATAGGGAGTATCTTTCCAGGAACTCCTCGAAATCATCTTTGTTGAGTACAGCCAAAACAGTTTTATCCACGGAACGGGCAAAGCCACTGCTGAAATTTCGTCCCATAAAAGAGCCGAACACTTCCCCCTGACTGAGAATGTCGATGGATAATTCCCGGCCACTCTCGTCCAGATAGCCAATTTCGACATTACCATGGATAACAAAATAAACCTTTTCGCTGTTATCGTAGGGCAGATAAATATATTCTTTTTTACTATAGCGCTGATGAACCATGCGGGAGTTGATGATGCGTATATCACTTTCTTTTATTCCTTTCAGAAACGGAAATGAGAGATGGTTCACGGAGTTATTTTCCGGGACTTCCAGTGAATCATTGTCGAGTGCATCTTTCCGGGACTTCTTCCGGCGTTGCAAACGGCCATTGTTCTTTGCAGTGAGTACACTTCGATTGGACTTTAAAAGGCGCCCGGGTGCAGCGTTAATATCGTACATTCGTACCTCCTGGGTTTTATGAGGTTAAAATTGCTTTATCAGCGAGTACCTCATCCCATAATAATTAATCAGTGATTCTTCTGCTTAACTGCTACTGTTGTCCCATCTTGAGTAATTAAGAGAATAGTTCTCACAAAACTATCACGGTAATATTAAGAAAGGGTATTAAAAGATATTGGATTGCAAAGACTTGCAAACAAGGTAGGAAAGGACGGGGCTGGACATCCTGAATCGTATTAAATGGCCTGGGCGTTGGTATAACGATGATCGTTAATGACAACGGCATTTTTCATGATATTCGCCAGCAGGTTGAAGG
This sequence comes from Calditrichia bacterium, assembly GCA_030430345.1. The sequence goes on from JAUIFT010000058.1 coordinate 7,067, forward strand.
CTTCTGCCCAGGCAGCCATCACTTCCGGGGTAAAATCGTCTTCCAGACTATGGGCCAGGCTCCAGAAAAGCGCTGCGCCAATGGTATTGTATTTCTCGAAAGGAATGCCATATTTTGCTTGCCGGCGGCCAAGCTCCCGCATCACCGGAATGATGATTTCCATCCGATGCAGTCCCTGAACAGCCGCATGCAGCAATTGAATAAATTTTCGTTTGTAAATTTGTAAATCGCCCTTAAAATATTCCTGAAATGATGCATCCAGTTCAAAAAGCCGTTTAAAAAACAATTCGGCGGAAATGTCTGCTGTTGCATCGATTTTTGGAAAAGAACTTTGAACGATAAAAACCTGTTCTGAAGTCATTTTACTCTCGCTATCGTAAATGAAAGTGATTGATAATTTGCTTTTTGCAATGAATTTGGGTGTGCAAAAGAGGCAGCAGATCTACTGCATAAAATAAGATCAAAAATCATTACGGGCTGCGCAATCCGACGGAGGAATCAGCTGTGAAGTAAAATTGCCCGGAAATTGTAAATGAACCTGATGTTTGTGTTTTTCGAATGTAAATCGTTGTTTGTTATAGGGGTGTGATTAATATGACAATAAAAAAGATCATAATATGATGAGGTTCGTATGCCCTATTCTTTCTTTCGCCTCCCGATCCTTTGGTTTTTATTAATCGCCAGCGGTATTTATGCGTCGGCGATTTTTCTGGTGTCGTCAACATACTTTCTGCAATCGCCCTCAGCATTGTCATTTGGCATCACTGCCGATCTGGTTATGATGGTCCCCCTCGCGTATTATTTTCTGGTCATTCGTCCCTATAAATTGCCTCGTATATTGCTATTGCCGGTGTTTTTGTTAAGCACTGTTGCCGCCTCTTTTCTACTGCCACAGAATGGGCAGCAATACCTGGCGCTGCTCGGCTATATTGCCGCTCCGCTGGAATTATTCCTGGCCAGCTACATCATTGTGCAGGTCCGGAAAACCCTTCGGGCATACCGGATTGAGAAATCCCGCGAGCTGGATTTCTATGAAACGCTTTTATTAACTCTGCGGAAAACTTTCGGCGACTTTCGTGCGCTCAACGTCCTCGCTTCGGAAATTGCCATGTTTCACTTCGCCCTCAGCGGATGGCGCCAGCGGCCATTTCCCGGCGCAGGAGAAACCCATTTTTCGTATTATCGGGAAAACAGCTACGGGGCCGTATTGGTCGCAATTATGTTCTTACTGCTGATAGAAACTGTTGGCTTGCACTTATTCATTCAGGGCTGGAGCGAAACGATTGCCTGGATTATTACCGGCTTAAGCATCTACAGCATTTTTTGGCTATTAGGCGATTTTAATGCCATGCGCCAGCGGCCGATTGTGGTGGCAGAGAATGAAATACTCCTGCGCATCGGTTTACGGTGGACAGCCCGATTTCCTTTGAAAGCGATTGCATCAATAAAAAAAATTCCGGAGCTGCCGGAAAAACATCCGCTTTTACTGAATGCCGTCGTTTTTGGTGAACCACAGCTATTACTGACATTAAAATCGCCGGTATTGGTAAAGGGCTTTTTGGGAATTCGGAAAACGGTCGATGAGATTGCACTCTCCGTCGATCAGCAGTCAAAATTTATCCATATTGTTCAAGAAAACTTTCCACAGCTTTAGGAGATAACCCCATAGTATCCAAATCAACATCTAGAAAAACAGGAGTCGCATTGTTATACGCGATTGCATTGGCTGTAGCTACAAAGGTTAGCGCTTGCGTAACAACTTCTTCACCTCTTTTGACACCGGCAAGCCTCAATGCAACTTCCAAAGCTGCTGTACCATTGACAACCGCAACACTTTTTTTTGTCTGTGTAATTTGACACATCATTTCTTCAAATGTATCTACATAAGCACCCACACTA
>JAUIFT010000059.1 GCA_030430345.1 Calditrichia bacterium
CCGGGAAATGTCCGTGGTCGATAATTGCGTGATCGAGTATGCCTATAAAGGGGTTACCTGTTTTGGCAGCGCACCGTTGATTACCAACAGTGAGATTCGCTATAATCTTTATGCTGCAATTAGTTGCGAAGTGCGTTCCCACCCGCGAATCGTAAAAAATACGATTTCCGGAAATGACTTTACCGGTATTGCCTGTGAGCTGGCTTCCAATCCAATTATCGAGCAGAATATCATTACCCAAAATAATAATGGGGTGATTATTTTTGACCGCTCCAAGCCGGACCTGGGGAGTATTCCTTTAACGCGTAACAGCTCCCGCGGAGAAAACCTGATTCTGAATAATTTTGAATCGAATATTTATAACCATTCCGGAAATGACATTTCCGCAAAAAACAATCTCTGGAATACGGCAGATGCGGGTCAAATTATTAGCACTCTATTCGACCAAAATCAAAACCCATCCAAGGGGGAGGTTGTTTTTTCCCCGGTATTTGAGTCCGGTAACCCGCTAACGATTTTAGCCGCGAATACATCATCAACAACCAACGTGAGTGCAACCCCGGTATCTAATCAACAGCAGACCAGACCGGTGAACACTGCCGCAAATAATGCTGCCAATAATAATACACCGCCGGCGACGAACGGTGCTGCCAATACAACGACCCGGAATCCGCAAACAAGCCAGCAAACATCCGTTGAGAATAAACCATTGACGGCCCGGGAAGATGAAAAAGTCGACAGCAATATTCAGCCGGTTGAAACCCCAAATAACATTGCTGATAATAGCAACTCGAAACCGGCAGAAAAAGAGTCGCAGCCGGCAGAAACAAACCAGGCAAACAATGCGGCCAATAATAATACCACGCCAAACCAGCCACCGGTGCAGGAAAATGATCCGCCGGCGACGAACGGTGCTGCCAATACAACGACTACATCCTCGAACAATAGCGCTGCTGCTAATGTTGCCAGCACGACAAATTCTTCGACGCTGGATAAAATGGTTGCCGAGAAAACCACCAGCGGGCCGGCGATAGTTGAGCCGGTTATCGAAGCATTACTGGATGCCGGCAGCCGGCAGTATATTACCCGGGTAAAACCGGAATACCCGTCGATGTATATGAAGACCGGGCATCAGGGGAAAGTGCTGATGGAAGTGCTTGTAGACAGAGCCGGGAATATTGAGTCCTATCGTATTCTGAAATCCGATGGTGACCTTTTCGCAAGTGCCGCGGAAAAAGCATTGAAAAGGTATAAGTATAAGCCTGGCACTCATCAAGGACAGCCAGTGAAGTTCAAAGTAGTAGAGCCGTTTATTTTCCGCTTGAAAAAATAAAATTTGACCGGCAATTTTGGGACTGATCAATTTTTTGTTATATTGCAAAAAATAACAGAGTGTGATGACAAACTTTCGAAAAATTGCTGAAGACCGGATTCGCGAAGCGATGGACAATGGCGAATTCGATAATTTAAGGGGTAAAGGCAAACCGCTCGATTTAAGAGAATATTTTCAAACGCCGCCGCATTTGCGGGCGGCGTTTGACTTTTTAAAAAATGCTGATATTTTACCGCGGGAAATTTCGCTGAAAAAAGATATCGAAGCGCTGGAAAGAAAGCTGCGCCGGGCGCGTTCTGAAAAAAAGAAAGCGGAATACCGCCGCAAAATAAATGAAATGACTGTTCAGCTAAATATTATGCTGGAAAAGTATCATGTTAATAAAGATCAGCTTTGAAAAACCACTTCCCTGCAATCTCCCCTTACTAATTTTTCTTTACTGAGATTTGCTCTTGCTGATGGCAAAAGAGCGAATCATCAATGTTAGCACTAATGGCAGCGTGGCGCTATGTAATTTCTGGGGAATCCAAACCCAGGCGATGACCAGCACCAATGCAACACCGGCGGCCAGCATTAAATAATTCCGCACCCATTTCGGCGGCGATTTAAAAAGGCCGGGCAGGAAAACCAGGAAATGAACTGGCCAGGCCCAGGCAATATTCCAGTTAATTGGCGTCGTTTGATGATCCGTAAAAAACCAGAGAAAAACGATCAGTAAACCGACCAAACCGGCCAGTCCGAAGAGCGGGTAATCGAGAATACGACGAAAGGCTAAGGCAGTGCTGTTCGCCTGCCAATCAATGATTGTTTTTGCCAGCGCAATGAAAAAGAGACCCCAGGTGATCAGATGCACCCAGGGAAACGCCGTCGGCAGCGGTGGGTTTTGCACCCCGTCTATCCAGAAAAGCGTATCTGTGCTGCTCACCAGCGGGCGTTCGCTGCCGCTGTGCGAAATGCGGGCTTTGGCGAAGGATTCGAAAAGATAATCGGGCAGAAAAAGCACTTCTTTCGGATCGGCAATCCGGTCGGTTTTTGCGCCGAGGGCGAGATCGATGCCATAATCGCTGAAAGGTTGATTCACCAGGTAGATATCGATATAGTTGCGGAAAGTTAGCTGGCGGGTGTCATTATAGAAAAGTTGCAGGCTATCTTTTAAGGTGTTTTCAAAAACATCGCGGATACGCGTGGCGCAGTTATCAAAGAAAAAATCGTAGCGATAGCCACGGTTTTCCGGGAGATAATTCCACTCCAGAAATCGATAGATATCTTGCTTCATCGCTTCATTAAGATCGAGAGTTTGCGAGATGATCGGGCGGCGTTCATCCTCGTAAATCATTTGCGCAAAGCGGTAGGAATAGGCTGCCAGTTTATAATCGAGCTTGCCCCGGCAAAATTTGACATAAAAGCCCGGCTCATCGAAGTCGAAAGTGCCGTAATTGTAAATGCGGTCCAGACGTTGGGGATAATCCTGGATGCGAATCGCCGAATGACCAAAGGTCGAATACAGTTCATTGCCGGGATAAACCGTAATAAGAGACACCTCCGCGGCGGGAGATAGTGTATCCGGTAAAGTTTGGCTGGCTAATGGCAAAATCAGCAGCAAAGCAATAAAACCAGAAAGCAGGCGAAGATAACGGAAAGAAAGGGAGCGAACAGTCTTTGTCATGAATTTTCCTTTTAGCAAACCGCCCTAAAATATCTTACCTTTCAGAATGGCGCAAGAAAAAGTTCAGTGATAAGAAAAGAATATAGGATACTAGATGTTTATTGCTCGATTTAGAAATGGACTGCTGGCAGCAGTCTGCCTGCTAATTTGTATCCAGTCGACGGAAATAGCTGCCCAAAAAGTAAATGCTTATCACTCGTTCGACAACCAGGAGAATCGTTACATTCAATGGCGGGGGAATGCCTCCGGTGGCCTGATTCTTGGATTTGTTACCGGATTTTATATTTTTACCCGCCCGATTTATTACAATGAAAGAGCGGTTAAATTTCATTTTTCCCGGCATCCGGATGGGCGATTGACCTTTTTTGAAAACCGCTTCCGGGGACTGGATAAATTCGGCCATATTTTTTCTACCAGCCTCTTTGCCCAGAATATCTACTTCCTTTCCCGGTGGAGTGGTTTTAGCAATAAAACCAGTTCTTACCTTGGCGCATCGCTGGGGCTGGCAATAATGACCGGCATGGAAGTTCATGATGCCCATTATGAACGCTGGGGATTTTCCGTCGGGGACCAGGTCGCGAACGTGCTCGGCAGTATGTTGCCGATCGCTCAACAAAATATTCCCTCTCTACGAAAATTTGATTATAAACTTAGCTATCGCTTTACCGGGGTACGCTCCGATACGCCTATCGAGGATTATGAAAATATGACCTACTGGCTGACGGCAAATCCGGCCGGTTTCTTTGGTGAGTCGAAGCCTTCCTGGCTACCGTCTTTTCTCAATATTGCCATTGGTGTGGGGCTCTCGGCTTATGATACCCGGGAACGGGAATTTTATATTGGGCTGGATTATAATCTGAAGAATGTCATTCACACCGATTCTATCTATCTCAACCATTTAGTCGCCCTGCTGGACCGCTTCCACTTACCGGCGCCGGCAATTCGGATAACGCCCTCTTTTGTGAGTTATGGGTTTTTCTTTTAAGGGATGCCGCTCACTGCGTTCGCTGATGGTTCCGCTCTCCCTAGAAATTCTCCCAGGACGGTTTTTTGCTTTGTGGTGTGCGGCCGAGAATAACGTTTATACCTGCTTTGAAAAAGTCGTTCTCCTGCCGTAAATCGGCGTTGTTTATTTCCACGGTTTCGCGAAGATAACGGAAGTGGAAGACAATCGTATTGTTACTGATGCGGGCAATGTTGATCACAGCGGAGATTCCCAGGCGATCAAAATGCGGCTCCGGCGTATCGATCATTACCGAATTGCTGTAATCCCCATTGAGGAAAATTCGCCTGCCAATACGCATCGCAACCTCAGCGTGATAACCGGCTTCCAGGCCGCGCAGTGTTGAGTCTGCCAAGGCGCCAAATGCCGGATAATTGGCCTGACCAAGCTCCTTCTTGCCGGGGCCGGCACTAACCTGAACTTTCGGAGAAAGGGAAAAACGGCGATTGCCAACGGTAAATCCCGGACCAATTTTTAAATTGACCCATTGGACATTTTCATGGAGAAAACCGCTTTTGTCATAATAAACCAGGGAAAGGCCGATGGCCAGATTCTTCCGCATCATGTTCATTTTCAATATCCCTGCCCGCCAGCGGATAAAGGTTGTGTCAGCAATGGTATCGAAGCGATAGCCAAGGGCGAAATTCAGGTAGGACATGTAACTTCCTGCACTGGCGCGAAGCGGCATGGTTCGGGAAAATTCGGCAATGCCCTGATGTATCTCCCCGGACTGCGAACTATTATAGCGCAGGCCCAGTTTGATGGGGCCACGGCCGCCCAAAAGCATTCCCAATTGTGCGGATAAATTCGCCAATGGCAGTATTAACACGATCAAAAGTATCAGGCAGAAATGCCGGCATTGACTGTTGCCGGCAGAAGGCGGTAACGCAAATTTCATACTGGAAGTCCCTTATATTTCTATTTTCTACGAATTTGGCGCGGTTTTTCTCCCGCGAAAAGAAAATGAATAAAATTGTTGGGTAAATATCATTATTCGCGCGGAAATATATGCTAGATTCACTGAACAGACAAGCATTCCAGGAAAGACGGGCAGGCTCCTGAAGCAATGCAGAGAAAAGCTGAAGCGCAATCTTGCTTCCCGGGAAAGCGCACCTTATTTTAACCGTCGCCAAACGACCGCTAATTTGCCATTGACTATAATCCGCAAAAGGAATTTGTGAAAAACTTCAAGCGCCAGTTTCCCAACGGACTAAGAAAAATTCTCCTGATTCGCATGAGTTCAATTGGAGATATTATTCTTACCTCGCCATTGATCCGGCAGCTGCGAAAACTATATCCTGAAGCGGCAATCGATTTTCTGGTCCGTCAGGAATTTGCCGGTTTGCTGGAGAGCCACCCGGATATTCAGCGGGTCATCTCGATAAACGTGAAAGAAGAAGGTGCTTTGAAAAGCCTGAGAGCGGAGATTCGTGAGACTCATTACGATGTCATCCTCGATCTGCATCGAAATTTTCGGAGCCTCTACCTTTCCATTTACCCGAATAATCCCCCGATTCTGGCCATCCGCAAAAATCAATTGAAGCGTTTTCTGCTGGTAAAATTTAAGCTGAACCTCTATCCGAAAAACGCAGATGCATATCGCTCCGTACCTGAAAAATATTTGCAGGCCGCCAGCTCACTGGGAGTTGATACACAGGACCAGGTGCTCTCATTGCACTTGCCGCCAGCAGAAAAGGAGAAAGCCGATCTTGCCTGGAAAGAACTTGCTCGAGAAGGATTTCAGGTTGTGATGGCGCCGGGCGCCCGCCATTTTACGAAACGCTGGCCACCCGAATATTATGGGGAACTCATTCGTCGGTTACATACAGAACAAGGCTGGAAGACGCTGTTGCTCGGCGGTCCCGATGAGCGGCCACTGGCTAATGAGATCCGGGAAATTGCCGGGGCGAATATTGCCCGGAATTTGTGCGGGGAAATCTCTTTATTGCAAACCCTGGCGATGATTCGGAAAGCACCGTGTTTTCTCAGCAACGATGCACGCCGCTGCGGCTTTTCAGCGTCCGCAAATTGCCGTCTTCGGATCGACGGTGCAGTCGCTGGGATTTTTTCCGGTAAATCCGAATGCCCGGGTGCTGGAAGTGCCCAACCTTTCCTGCCGCCCCTGCTCCCATATTGGCAGGAATGACTGCCCGAGAGGCCATTTTAAATGCATGATGGGCGTTGCTCCGGCAGCGGTCTATGATGCACTAACCGAGATGCCCGGCACTGCTTCCCGTTAATTTTTTATTCATACCTTTGCGCTTTTATTGGGGCACCATTGCCGCTTTTCATTCGCCGGGATAAAGATCCGGAAATAAAAGATCTTTTGCCTTCCACGATGAATTCGGTGGGTAAACGGCGGTTCTTAGCGTCTACCGATTATTTACAGGTATTAGGATATAACTTTTGTGAGTAGTTTCGAATAATTTCCTCAATGCCGTTTAATAAGAACTCTTGAAAACAACCGTTTAGCCAACATTCCGTCGCTAACTTTCATTTGCTTTTTTCGGACAACCCGTTTATTTTGCATAAGTAACAAAATCAGCATATCCCTCAATACCGTATGGATTTAAGCCGTTTTCGCAGACCTTGAGGAGAGTATTCATGATACCCCATTGCCATTTCTATTTAAACGACCGGGAAGTAAAAACCACAGCTGCCCGCGGACTGCTAGTGCTGGACTATTTGCGTCATCATCAGCGAATGACCGGCACCAAGGAAGGTTGCAAGGAGGGCGATTGCGGCGCCTGCGGGGTGTTGATCGGCACTTTAACTAAGGGCGAAGTTCGTTATGAAGCGGTAACCGCCTGCCTGATGCCCCTGGGAGAACTGCATGGCAAGCATCTGGTAACGGTGGAAGGATTGAATTTGCCTGCCTTGTCCCCGGTGCAGGAGAGTATTGTAGAGGAAGGAGCCAGTCAATGCGGGTTTTGCACCCCGGGGATCGTTGTTTCCCTCACCAGCGCAATGATGGCAAAGGGATCGGATATTAATCAGTCAGATGTTAAAACTGCCCTGAGTGGGCATCTCTGCCGCTGCACCGGATATGCCTCGCTGCTGCGGGCGGGAGAACATATGATCCATACGGCAAAATCCCTGAGTGGTGGCGATGTTGCCCAACGGAATCATATTAAAACGATGGTCGCCCAAAAAATGCTCCCGGCCTATTTTTTGAATATGCCTACGAAACTGGCGGGCATTTTACCCTGGCAACAAAATGGAAGCGCAAAAACTTCCCCGGTAAAATTTATTGCCGGCGGCACTGATCTTTATGTGCAGCAGGGCGAATCTCTGCCAGACCAGCCGGTTGAAATTCTCAATCTTTATCCGGAAATGCGCGGCGTGCGTAGCGAAAATGGTGAGGTTTGTGTTGGCGCCTTGACAACCTTCGAAAGTTTCGCGGCAAATCCGCTGGTGCAACAAGCTATCCCGGAAATTAAAGATTACATGTACCTGATCGCTTCATTACAAATTCGCAACCGCGCGACGCTCGGCGGCAATATTGTGAATGCATCGCCCATCGGTGATATGACAATCCTGCTCTTAGCCATGGGTAGCCGGCTGATTCTGAAAAAGGGGGATGAACGGCGTTCGTTGCCGATGCGGGAATTTTATACCGGTTATAAACAACTGGCAAAATCCCCGGATGAAATCGTTACGGAAATCATTTTTCCGGCACCGGATAAGAATACCCGGGTGAATTATGAGAAAGTATCGAAGCGGGAATGCCTGGATATTTCCAGCGTTACCAGCGGCTTCCGCATAACCATTGAGCAGAAGATTATCGATGCGGTCAGCTTGTCGGTGGGAGGGGTTGCCCCAATTCCGTTATTTATGACCAAGACCTGCAATTTTCTGCTGGGAAAAATGCTGAAAGCGGAAGTGCTGGAGGAGGCATTAACGATTGCTCAGGAGGAGATTGCCCCGATCAGCGATATCCGTGGCTCTGCCCATTACAAGCGCATCCTCACTCGTCAGTTGATTATTGCGCACTTTAGCAAATTATTCCCCGAACAGTTTCCACTAAAAGAAATACTGGCGGGGCTGCTGGAATAATAAGTTTAGAGTTTAGAGTTCAGAGTTAAAAACGCTGCTCGTTGTCCGAAACTTTCGTTGGCGCAAAAGCTATACGCCAAAGGCGTTACAGATCAAAGAGGTTATTTATGAAACATTATGATGCCGCTTTACATACCCGGGGAGAATCCCAGTATATCAACGATATGCCCCGTCCTGCTGGTATGTTGCATGGGGCGATTTTCTCCTCACCAATTGCCCATGGGCATTTACAGGGAGTAGACATTGATGCCGCCCTGGCGATAGATGGCGTGAAGGCGGTGATTACTGCCCGGGATATTCCCGGCGAGAACCAGATCGGGCCGTTGATTCAGGATGAAGCGCTTTTAGCAGAAACGGAAGTGCATTTCATTGGCCATCCGATTGCTATTGTTGTTGCGGATCGCCCGGAGATTGCCCGCAAAGCGGCAGCAGCAATTATTGCCGATATCGACCCACTACCGGTGGTTACCAATCCCCGCGAAGCCTACGCCGCCGGGCAACTGATTGGCCCGGAGCGCACGTTTGAAATCGGCGATATCCAGCAGGTCTGGCAGGATTGTGATGTGATTGTTGAAGGCCGCACGGATATCGGGGGGCAGGAACATGTCTACCTGGAAACCCAGGCCGCGCGGGCGATTCCAGAGGAAGAGGGACGCATCAAGATTTATTCTTCAACCCAAAGCCCTTATGCGGTACAGAAAGCGGCGGCGAAAATTCTTGCCGTGCCTAATCATAAAGTGGAAGTGGACGTCAAGCGCATTGGCGGAGGGTTCGGGGGAAAAGAAGATCAGGCGACACAATGGGGATGCAT
>JAUIFT010000060.1 GCA_030430345.1 Calditrichia bacterium
GTACAGCTCAATCTGCTAAGCAGTCACGACACTCCCCGCGCCTTATGGGCAATGGGTGGCGATGTCAGCGCGTTGAAATTGTGCACATTTTTCCAAATGACGATGCCCGGCGCACCGAGCATTTACTATGGTGATGAGATTGGCATGAATGCCCCGGACGATCCCGGCTGCCGGGAAGCTTTTCCCTGGGATAATACCGCCAACTGGAATTACGAGGTGCAGGGGTTCACGAAAACGGCAATAGAACTACGGCATCGCTACGAAGCATTGCGGACCGGCAGCTTTCACCTGCTAACAACGGGAAATGATATTTATGCCTTTGGACGCAAATCCGGTGAGAGTGAAATGATCGTCATCTTCAACCGCCGCCGGGAGGCGCAGCAACTTTCCTTAAACGTGGCGGCGTTTGCCGAGACGGGTAGCAGCTTTCAGGCAATCTACGGCAGCAATGGCCGGTATTCCCTCAAAAATGGGGAAATACATGATATTACCATTGAGGAACGGGACGTTGTCATTCTAACAAATTCTCCAAAATAAGTTGGTTAATCTTGCGGGGTTGTTTATTATAACGGCAGGCGTTGTGTTCAATCAGGATGCTGCCGATCATTATCAGGGAAAGTAGTTTATGTCGGATCAGGTTTTTGCCCCGGATGCCGGCCATCCGGAACACCAGGAAAATATTCTGAAAGCAATGGCGCAGGAACGCCTGCCCCATGCCTTCCTTTTCCATGGCCCCGAAGGCAGCGGGAAAGATGCTTTCTCTATCGCCCTGGCGCAGCTACTAAACAGCACCGCAGAAAATGGCGCCATCGATCCCGCTTCCCCTACATACCAGAAAATTGCCCATTTACAGCATCCGGATGTTTTTTTCATCTTTCCAACGCCGGCAAAAACCAATCTGAAAGATGAGGAGTTTATGGAAGCCTTGCGGGCGAAGGCGGGCAATCCTTACCGGCGCGTGGTTTTTCCCCGTAAAAATACCTTCATCGGCATTGATACTATTCGCGGGCTAAAAAAGGAAGCGCGTTATAAGCTGTATGAGGGGAAGAAAAAAATCTTCATCATCAGCGGGGCGGAAAAGATGCGGGTGGAAGCGGCCAATGCGCTCCTGAAATTACTGGAGGAACCGCCCGGTAACCTGATGCTGATTCTGATTACCACCAATATCTACCAGATGTTGCCAACGATCAAATCCCGCTGTCAATTAATGCGTTTTTCCCCACTACCAGAGGCTCAAATTCAGCAGATAGTGAATCGTTATACAAAAAATACGGATACCACTACACTGTCATTACTTATCCGCTTATCCGGTTATAATGTGAAACGCACCTTCGACTTTTTAGAAAAAGATATCATAAAAATGCGGGATCAAGCAATTGATCTGCTCCGCAAAATCGTTTTAATACATAGAACTCAGGAGTTGATGGAGATTGTCGAACCGTTGGTCGCCCGGCAAAGTAGTGAAGATGCAAAGCTGATCTTGTGGTTTCTCTTACTCTGGTTTCAGGATATTTTGCATCTGAAAGCAAATCTGGGCGATGAAAATTTATACAACTTTGACAAGAAGGACACGTTAAAAAAGTTCATGGGATTTACCCCAAATGCAGATATCGCCGGCATTGTATGGGAAATCGAATCTGCACTGCAGCAGCTAAGGGATCTTCGAAATTTCAATCCTTTATTGATTTTGGCAACTCTCGCTATTAAACTTAACGAGATGCTGAAGAGAAGCAGAGCAAAATAACAAGTTAGGGGCTGTCGTGATTACAACTTCTGAATGCAACGATACAGAATCTCAACAGATAAATTCAACTGAAATTAGTATAGCTGAAGTAATTTTTAAAGCCGGGCGAATTGGTATTTATGCCAACCCCGCTAATCTTGAACTAAATGCAAATGACCACGTCATTGTTGAAGCAGATAAAGGATATGACCTCGGCCGGGTAACCCTTCGCGGGAGCACCTACAATGGCTACGGTTCTAATGAAGAGCTGAAAAAGATTGTCCGTAAAGCCAGTGAAGACGACCTGGCGAAGTTAGAGGAAAATCGCGAAAAAGAAGATCAGGCGGTTCGCAGCTGCAAAACTAAAATCATTAAGCACCAGTTGAACATGAACCTTATTGATGTTGAATATCAATGGGATCATAACAAGCTGACTTTCTACTTCACCTCGGAAGAGCGGGTAGACTTTCGCCAATTGGTGCGCGAGCTCGCCAGTCAGTACCGCACCCGCATTGAATTGCGCCAGATTGGGGTACGCGATGCCGCCCGCCATATTTCCGGCTACGGCAGCTGCGGCTGTCAACTGTGCTGCACAGTATTCCTGAAAAAATTCGAAAACATTACCACGCAATATATTAAAGACCAGTTAATTCCGACCAATCCTTCCCGGCTGACCGGCGTATGCGGCCGTTTGAAATGCTGCCTATCCTTTGAGCGGGATTTTTATGTGGAAGAATTAGCGAAATACCCGACGGTAAACTCGAAGATCCGCACCCCAAAAGGCAAAGGCTACGTCGAGAAGGTGGATATTTTCAACGCCGCGGTTTACGTCAAAATCAATGGTGATGTTGAGCGGTTTAGCTACGAAGAATTACAACTGGAAACACAACCGGCTTAAAACAGCTTTTCAATAAAGAGAAACGCCGCTGCACAATCCCTGCCCTTCAGGGACGATGCAGCGGCGTTTTTATTGATACCTACCGGGCAAATAAAAATTATTTCTCGATAAAGAAGCTAAGATACTGCAGCTGACGGCCGCGTTGTATCTGGATAACAACCGGGTCCCCGGCATTAATTTTCGTCATCTCGGCTTGTAAATTCTTCAAGCTGGTCACCTCAATATTATTGATCGAGTAGATTACATCTCCCGGGAAAAATTGCACATCTTCCGAGGGTGTTTCCGCGGAAATCGCCGCTACCAACACCCCAAAACGCTTGCGCAGATTGGGGAGCATCTCTTCGACACGGCGATTAATGTCTATCGCCAGCACCCCCAGGCGCGGCACCAGGTTCTCAGTGCCGTTTACCATTGCGCTGAACCGGTCGGGATCATCGTCCCGCTCGATAACTTCCACCTCCACATTCAGGCGCTCACTGCCGCGCAGCACCTCCAGCAGCACTTTTTCACCAACCGTTTTCTGATAAAGATTCACATTAAACTGGCGGCCGTTTTCCATCAGTTTGCTACCGATGGCAAAGATGACGTCGCCGGGCTTCAGGCCGGCAAGCGATGCCGGGCTTCCCGGGTAGACATCGCTCAGGATCACCCCGTAATCCTGGGAGAGGTTCATCACCTGCGCCATTGGCTGAGTAACCGTCTGGACCTTCACCCCGATATATCCGCGCCGTACCCGGCCGTCCTTAATAATTTGCTGGTAGACATTCTTAACGATATTTGCCGGCACGGCAAATCCCAGACCTTCGCTGCCACCGGATTGCGAGAGTATCAAGGTATTAATTCCGACTACCCGGCCTTCGGTGTCGACCAGCGGTCCGCCGCTGTTACCAGGGTTAATCGGCGCATCTGTCTGAATATACACCACCGGATCTTCCGGGCGAAACTGACGGGCGACCGAGCTGATGATGCCCATCGATACGGAATTTTCCAATCCTAACGGACTGCCAAAGGCCATTACTACCTGCCCGGAACGCAGCTGGTCGGAATCACCGAGTGGCAGTTTCGGGAGGTTATTGCGCTCAATCTTCAACACTGCGATATCGGTTTCCACGTCAGTGCCAACAATTCTCGCGATGACTTTCTCGCCGGCCGGTTTCAGAATAGAACGGCTGCTTTCCCGTCCCTGGCGGGATACCGGCAAGAGCACTTCCACATGGGTGGCGCCTTCAACAACATGGTTATTAGTGACGATATAGCCGGACGCATCCAGGATGACGCCGGAACCACTATTGCGGCGCGGCGCGATAATACTGGACGCCGTAGAGGCATCTCCCGGTCCATAGCCGAGGGAAAAAACCTGCACGACGGAAGGGCTGATATATGCGGAAAGCGCCTCAAACGAATCGCTCAGGCGGGTCAACGCTTCCATGGCTTTTTGGGGATCTTTGGTATTTCCCTGGGGGAAGAGGGCGCTTCCGGAAAGAAGCAAAGTGAACAGCACTAAGAACAAAGATTTGATTTTCATAGATATCTCCGGTTGTGTGTCTGAAATGTCGCTACTAGAACAGGCTGCGATCCCGGGAATTTAGCATTTATCCGGGGAATTAGTTGTGATAATCTTTCTATTTATACAATTCTGCAGTTATATTCAATTTCTAATTTTTTTACAAGGAAAACGGTTTACGAGACTCATGCAGAAATCAGTTTTACTGGTTTTACCTTCTTCCACTTACCGCACCCGGGCGTTTATGTACGGCGCAGCGGCCGAAGGCGTTGAGCTGGTGGTCGCTTCCGATCACCGCCAGGCGATGTCCGCATTAGTACCGGATACCACGCTGGCGCTGAATTTTCGCAAACCGGCAACCATCCCGGTGCGGGTTCGCGAATTTGCCGCGAATCGCCGGTTCGATGCAGTGGTTGGTGTAGACGATAATTCCGTTTACATCGCTTCTCTGATCGCCGAGACATTAGGCCTGCCCCATAACCCGCTCCCAGCGGTAATGGCTGCTCGCAACAAACTGAAAATGCGGGAAAAAATTGCCCCGATCGCCATCAACTCCCCGGCGTTTCAAACACTCACCCTGAAGAAAAACCCGAAGCGCCTCCTCAAGTCCCTCAATTTCCCCAGTGTGCTTAAGCCGCTTTTTCTATCCGCCAGCCGCGGGGTTACCCGGGTAAATACCCCCGAGGAATTTATCGCCGCATTTGAGTCTCTGAAAAAGCTGATCAGCGATCCCGATGTTGCTGCACGCGCTTACGATGATGAGGCAAAGTATATCCTGGCGGAGGACTACATCCCCGGTATTGAAGTCGCAGTCGAAGGGCTTCTCCTGAACGGCGAATTTAAATCCCTGGCTATTTTCGACAAACCCGATCCGCTGGAAGGGCCGCACTTTATTGAGACGATTTACGTCACCCCCTCCCGCCTGCCCGGCTATGTGCAGCGCGAGGTTATCCATGCCGCTCATCAGGCCGCGCTGGCGCTTGGTTTACGCAATGGCCCGCTGCATGTGGAAGCGCGCATCAACGAAGCGGGTGTTTGGGTTGTGGAAGTCGCCGCGCGCTCCATTGGCGGACTGTGTTCCCGGGCACTGCGCTTTACCCACCAGATGAGCCTGGAAGCACTGATTCTCCGCCAGGCAACCGGTGGCGATGTGCAAGCCATCCAGCGAGAGCGGCAGGCATCCGCTGTCATGATGATGCCGGTGCTCGATAGTGGTATTCTGAAAGAAGTGCAGGGCATTCCGGAAGCAACTGCTGTGGAGGGTATCGAGGATGTTTTAATTACCATCCCGTATGGGCAATCATTGCTGCCAATGCCGGTCGGTGGGCGCTATCTCGGATTTATCTTCGCCCGGGCCGAGCAGCCGGAAGATGCGGAAGCTGCTATTCGGGAAGCTTTTTCCCGCCTGAGAGTTATCACAGAATAGCTATCAGCGAGCCAAAGTCAGTCCCAGTTGAAATGTGGTGCCGGTGATGATGTTTTTACCAGCGAGCATGTGGATAATCTCCCCGCTCAATCCCATATCATCTTTAAGTTTGTAAACGGCTTCCAGGTTGAGTTTACTAAAATCCTGATCCCCAAACAGCCGGTCCGGCACTGCCCCGCCACCGCCCGGCAAGGGAAGCACGATTGTTCCCCCAAAAATATCCGGTGGATCCATTTCGTTGCGCAGGATGCTGAATTCCGAGTTAAAGCGGAATTTCGCCAGGGTCAGGCCGGTTTCTATTGTCGCAAAATATTCGTCATGCAGGCGACCGCTGCGATGGCGATATCCCACACTGCCGGTAATGTAAATGGGAGCCGGATAGAGACTCGTGCCCACGAGCAAGGCGCCCTCCACATCGACATCGCCGGTGCCGAGGGCGGGGCCTTCGTTGTCTTTATCCGTGCTGTATCCCAGGGGAATTTTAATCCCCGGCTGCAGAGAAAGCACCAGTGGGCCATCAAGGATTCCCAGGCGGGCATAGAATGCAAAGTCTCCGAGCCCCACTGTAGTGAAAGAAGTGTCCCGGCGGCCGCCGTCAAAGTAATTACTAATCTGGGTTTGCTCGCTGGTGGCAATTTTAAGGGGAACATCTGCGACTAAAGTAAGGCGCGAAGTAAAACCGTATTCACCATATACCTTCAGTTTAAATTCCTGGTAGGCGGTATTTTCATAAACTTCCAGATCTTCAAAAATGTTGATTTTTTCCCCAAGGTAATTAAACTCCTGGCCGGTACGATGAAAACCGCTGCCAATCTTCAGGAAATAACCGCTCTTTTTTTGCACCCAGGCGCCTGCCTGTAATGCAATACTGCCGAGAAGCAGCATCAGGAGAACAAAATGCACCAAAAACCCATTGCGGCGATTTTCCTTTTCAGAAGTAAATAGTTTGTTCATACGACCCTCCCTACGAATTTCGGAATATTTCGTCATATGTCAGTACGGTTTACTTTTAAGGTTTGTATTTTAAACGATGCGGACATATACTTTTGGTGGTTTAGATATGAAATATATTCTGTCCTGTCATTGCTCCCAAGGAGTCCCTTTGGGGCGATCCCGGATTGCCGGGAGAAGCAATCTCATGTGGTGCATCTATTAAGGAATCGCTTCGTCGATGCACTCCTCGCGATGACAAGTAAAGCGGCATCAGCCTTGCTACTTTAATTTTGCCCGACCAGTTTTTCCATTACTTTCCGCAAGTTAGTAAACCGCCCAGCGGCAGTAAAAACTGTAAGAGCAGATACAATTTCGTAATTATGAAATCGACGTGAAACTTTTGTGATACTTATTCTCTAAGTTATTCCAGCAATTAAGAAATGGGGATGTAAGCAATGGAAAAAAAAGTGCTGGTAGTGGAAGACGATCCGGATATTGCGGATCTGCTTGAGATTCATTTACAGGACTTGGGTTACCTGCCGGAAGTGGTTGGTGACGGATTAAGTGGTGTCGATCGGGCCTTAAACAACGATTATGCCCTGGTGATTCTCGATCTGATGCTGCCGAGACTTGATGGCCTGGAAGTATGTAAGCGCATTCGGGAAGCGAAAAAGAGTATGCCGATTTTAATGCTGACGGCAAAAGCGGAAGAATTCGATAAAGTGCTCGGCCTGGAATTGGGTGCGGATGATTACATCACCAAACCATTTAGCCTGCGCGAATTAATGGCGCGTATCAAGGCGATTATTCGCCGGGTGGATGCTGTGAAAGAAGAAGCGCATAGCGACGAAGAACCGGTCTCACTCACTTTCGATGAACTAAAGATCGATACTGAAAAACGCAAGGTAACCCTGAAGGACGAAATCGTGGAATTGACGGCGAAAGAGTTTGACCTTCTGGTATTGTTCGCCGCTCATCCGGGACGGGCCTATAGCCGGCAGGAACTACTGGACATTATTTGGGGATATCAATTTGACGGCTACGACCACACGGTGAACTCACACATCAATCGCCTGCGCAGTAAAATAGAAGAGAACCCCTCCGAGCCGAAGTATATCAAAACCGTTTGGGGCGTCGGGTATCGCTTTGTAGAACTTGAGGAATTACAGTAATGAAGCACTTTTTACACAGTTTTTACGGCAAAATTTCAGCGGTATTTATGCTGCTGCTATTGCTGCTGGGCTGTGTGCAAGTTTCTCTCACCGTGCAATCCTGCATGAGTTTTATGGAAGAAGCACGGCATCGGGTCGCCCTGCCGCTGGCGGAAAATATCGCCCGGGAATTTGAGCCGCACCTCGCCGATAGTATTCACCACGCAGAGATTAAACAGTCGATCCATGGCATGATGCTGATTAATCCGGACATCCGCATCTACCTGCTCTCAAAAGACGGAGCAGTGTTGGCGGCCTTTTGCGAACCGGCGGATATGGTGAAAATGTGGCAGATTGATATCGCGCCGGTACATGCCTACCTCGTTTCCCCGAAAGATATTCCCATTCGCGGCGATGATCCCTGTTTCCCGGACCAGCAGGCGATCTTCACCGTTGCGCCGGTCCACTATAACCAGGGCGAAAGCGGCTATGTTTATGTGCTTCTGCAACACGACATGAACAGCTCCGCGCTGGATCATTACATCGTGCAGGCATCTCTGAAGATTCTCCTGATCATCTTTGCTTTCATTGGTATTGCCGGACTGATCTGGTTTTTTCTGCTGACCAAGCGCTTCAATGTAATGACCGAAGCCGTGGAAGCATTTGAGATGGGTGATATGAACCGGCGAATCAAAATGAATTCCCGGGACGAAATCGGCACCCTGGCGAATGCTTTCGATCAGATGGCCGATACGATTGTTGATAATATCGAGGAGATGAAGGAAAAGGATATTCTCCGCCGGAATCTCATCGCGAATATTTCCCATGATCTGCGCAGCCCGCTTACCTCAATCCAGGGCTACCTGGAAATGATTCTCATGAAGGACGAGAATCTTTCCGCGGAGAAACGGCAGAAGCTGCTGAAAACGATCTTTAAGAATACCACGCAATTGAGCAAGCTGGTGGGTGAATTATTTGAATTATCCAAGCTCGATGCCCGGCAGACCCAACCGAATCCGGAACCTTTCCAGATGGAAGAACTTGCCCAGGATGTGCTTCTGAAGTTCAATCCTCGCGCGGATGAGCTGGGCGTGCGGCTCGGCTGTGAGTTTGATGAGAAGCTGCCGCGGGTGTATGGAGACATTGGCCTGATCGAAAGAGCACTCTCCAACCTGATTGA
>JAUIFT010000061.1 GCA_030430345.1 Calditrichia bacterium
AAAAAGCAGTGCAGGAGACGCTTGCCCCTTATAATCCGGAAAAAGATCTGTATCTTGAACAGGAAATGACCTTGATATCAAGCTACCTTGAACGCGCTGAGAATCCCAGTGAAATGGAAGATACTCTTGATATCGAATTTCACTATCAGCGGGCTTTCGAAGAGCTGGAGAATCTTTCGGGTACGCACAAGGAACACCCCACATTTGCTTTAATGCAAACCCGGATTACCGAATCTTACGATAACTATTTAACCGAGTTGAACGCCAGTCAATCCGATTCCCTCTCGGCGGACTTTGTTCAGCAACAACTCGGAGATCTTTACGACAACGACTCCCTGAAAGCTTCCTACCCGCTTTCCTATACTCCGTCGCGCATGCAGATTCCCATCGAAATGAATTCCCGGGTAGAAAAGACAATCCGTTACTTTACCCGCGGCAAAGGGAAAAGAGTTTTTCATCGCTGGCTGGAGCGCACCGGCAGGTATCAAAAATTGGTGCAGGAAATTCTGAAAGAAGAAGAGGCGCCGGAAGAGCTTTTTTATCTGGCGATGATCGAAAGTGGCTTCAATCCGCGGGCACGTTCCTGGGCGCGTGCGGTTGGCATGTGGCAATTTATTTCCGCAACCGGTAAAGCATATGGCCTGCGCAACAACTGGTGGTATGATGAGCGCCGCGATCCGGTAAAAGCGACCCGGGCAGCCGCCCGCCATCTCAATGATCTCTATGATCGTTTTGGTGACTGGTATCTGGCAATCGCCGGTTACAATTTCAATCCGGCGAAAATTGCCTATCGCATCAAAAAATATAATGTTGAGAGTTATTGGGATCTCCCCCGGCTCCCGAGAGAAACCCGCGGATATGTGCCTTCCTTTTTGGCGGCAATAACCATTGCCAGCAATCCCGGTGATTATGGATTTACCGACTACGAGCTGCAGGAACCACTGGAATTCGATACCATGACCGTGCGCGAATGCGTTGATCTGAACGTTGTTGCAAAGGCCATCGGCAGCACCTTCGAAGAAATGAAGGCGTTGAATCCCGCCCTGCTGCGCTGGTGCACCCCGCCGGATGAAAAGACCTGGACGTTATATATCCCCAAAGGTAAACGGGAGATTTTCGCTCAGAAATATGCCGAAATTCCGAAAGAGAAAAAAGTTAGCTGGGTGCGGCATCGCATTCGTTCCGGGGAAACCCTTTCGACAATCGCCCGCCGTTACAATGTGCGCATGTCTGAAATCAAGCGCTTCAACAAACTACGCAGTAACCTGATCCGCGCTGGCAAGAGCCTGGTGATCCCGATTCCATCCGACAAAAACGTTCGGGCAAAATACGCCAAGATTGAACGAAAGTCGACGCCACGCCGCACCAAACCAGTGGAAAAGGTAGACGGCCGGGAAAAACATGAATACATCGTTCGTTCCGGGGATTCTCTCTGGGATATCTCCCGGGAATTTAACGTAACGCTGAGCGAAATTCGGAAGTGGAATGGTCTCGGCCGCTCCCGCCTGATTAAACCAGGGCAAAAGCTGAACATCTGGCTGCCGATCGCCGGCGCGCAGCAATCGACAACCGCCAGTGCTAGCAGTAAACTTCAGTCGGCGAAAAAGCAAACAGCCACTGCCAGCACCGCTAAGAATTCCGATGGCAGCACCATTACACACCGGGTAGCCTCCGGGGAAACCCTTTGGGATATCGCCCAGGCGTATAAGGTCAGCATCCGCGATATTAAACGCTGGAATGGCAAACGCAACAATTTGATTCATCCCGGGGATGAATTGAAAATTTTACCGAAATGATATCCGCAAACGGGTTATTCGTAATCCGTTTGTGCATTGGGTAGAGACGATTCGTGAATCGTCTCTACGTACAAAAATGTCCCAACCCCGCCTCACCCATGAAATCATTCCATCGTTTTTTTACAATTACAACCCCATCCTGATACCCTAATTTTCCCCCTTTGCCAATCGTTAATTTCGATCTTTTTTGCCCGAATTTGCCGTTTCAAATCAGGAAAAGGAAAAAACTGTTGGAATCAAATTGTAAATTATTGAGATTTGACGGGTATCTTAGAAATACAGCCTGCTAGGATGGAGCACAATTCCCGGTTTTTTCCGGCGACATTTTTTGGAAAATAAAAATAATTACGATATAATAAGTTAAACAGCCTAAGCTGAAGGAGTTTATTCGCGATGAAGAAGATCGGAATTCTATTCGGACGGGAAAATACATTTCCCCATGCGTTTATTGAGCGTGTGAATTCGAAAAATGAAGAAGGTATTACAGCAGAATTTGTTGATGTAAATAAAGTTATCCAGGGAGAGTGTGATCAATACTCAGTTATTATCGATCGTATTTCCCAGGACATCCCATTCTACCGGGCATTTCTGAAAAATGCCGCTTCCGCCGGTGTTGCCGTTATTAACAACCCTTTCTGGTGGAGTGCAGATGATAAATTTTTTAATAATGCCCTGGCATTACGGGCTGGTGTCGCTGTCCCGAAAACCGTTTTACTCCCTTCCCACGAACGTCCCCATGATACTGATGAAATGTCTATGCGTAATCTTGCTTTTCCCCTGGACTGGGATGGCATTTTCGAATATATCGGTTTTCCGGCATTTTTTAAACCGTTTGCCGGCGGTGGCTGGAAAAATGTTTATAAAGTAAATAATCGCGACGAGTTCTTCGAAGCCTATCATAAAACCGGTCAGTTGGTGATGATGCTGCAGGAAGAAATCCAATTTACTGAATATTATCGCTGTTACGGCCTCGGCATGCAGGACGTTCATATTATGGAATATAATCCCAAGCAGCCCTATCACCTGCAGTATGTAAAAGACCCCAAGCCGATTAGCGCCAAGATGAAAACCAAAATTGAAGATGCCGTACTTCGTCTCTGCAAAGGCCTTGGTTATGAATTTAACACCGTGGAATTAGCAATTCGGGACGGCGTACCGTACGCCATTGATTTTGGCAACCCCGCACCGGATGCCGATTACTACTCTGTTGGCGAACAAAACTTTGAATGGATCGTCGAAGCTGCAGCTAACATGGCCATTCGCCGCGCTAAAGAGCACAAGGATAAGGGCATGAATCTCGTTTGGGGCAGTTTTGTGAATCAATCGACGAAAAATAAATTTGTGACCCCTCAAAACGTAAAAAAGTGAGTTGAGTATGAGCAAAAAAAAGCGATTCACCCTGGGTATCGAAGAAGAATTCCAGATTGTTGATCCCGAAACCAGGCAGTTGAAATCCCATATTCAGCAGATCATTCAGGGGACGGAAGCGCCCCGGTTGGTCGAGCAGCTGAAGCCGGAGATGCATCAGTCCGTTGTAGAAATCGGCACACGCGTTTGCGCGAATATCAATGAAGCAAGAGAAGATTTGTATGAACAGCGGACGGAACTGGCAAAAACTGCCCAGAAGTCCGGGATGCGAATCGCGGCATCGGGCACTCATCCCATCTCGCACTGGAAAGATCAGAAGATTACCGAGCATCCCCGTTATAAAACCATTGTGCAGGATATGCAAATGGTGGCTCGTGGGAATTTAATCTTTGGCCTGCACGTGCACGTTGGCATTGATGATCGCGAAGATGGGTTACAGGTGATGAACGCTGCCCGTTATTTCGTGCCCCATATCCTGGCGCTTTCCACAAACTCGCCGTTTTGGGTCGGCCGGAATACCGGCTTTAAATCTTACCGGGTGAAAGTATTCGACCGTTTTCCCCGTACCGGACTGCCCGATTATTTCGACAGTCTTGCTGCATACGAAAACTTCCTGAAGCTGCTGGTGAAAACAAATTCCATCGATGATGCTAAAAAGATTTGGTGGGATATTCGCCTTCATCCCTATTTTGATACCCTGGAATTTCGCCTTTGTGACGTGCCAATGCGGGCGGATGAATCGCTGGCCATTGCTGCTATTTTTCAGGCAATCGTGGCCAAATTGCTCTTGCTTAAAAAACAAAATCTCGGTTTCCGGCTCTATCGCCGTTCTCTGATTCTCGAAAACAAATGGCGGGCCTGCCGCTATGGTCTCGACGGTAAGTTAATCGACTTCGGAAAGCAGGAAGAAGTGGACTGCCGTAAACTAATACTGGAGCTGCTGGAATTTGTTGACGAAGTGGTCGATGATTTCGGTACTCGCAAAGAAATCAACTACGTGAAAAATGTTATGCTCAACAGCAGTGGGGCGGACCGTCAGTTGGACGTTTGGGAGCAATCCAGCGATCTTAACAATGTCGTCGATTACATCATCGAAGAAACTCATCATGGTCTCGGAGTTTCCTCGTAGCCGCTTCCCGGAATGACCATTGTTTTATCAAGCGGGGAATTTTGTTTTGCAGTGACATTTTCCGAATCAAAAGTTAGCCATGCCGGAGACTGACCGCCGCTCTCCGGCATGTGTTGCATATAGGGACCAAGTTAAACCATCAAACATGAGAGACAGCGATGATTCCTGATTTTCGCGAAAGTTTTAACAGTACCTTCGATCCGGCAGCCTATAAGGCCTGTATAGACGACATAAATAAGAATTACCGCCAAAGCCTGGTTTTTCGTTTGTCGGAAACACCGCTTTTTTTATCCGATAAACTGAGTAAACAGTTGATTGAAGCAGCGCATGATGTCATTGCTGTTTTACAGGAAAAAGATTTTAGCGCGAAGGTAAAAGATGCGATTCCGAAGGGATTGAAAGTTGCCGGCGAGGATGATCATCCAACTTTTCTCCAGGTAGATTTTGCCATTTGTAAAGATGAAAATGGCGAATTCATTCCTCAGTTGATCGAGCTACAGGGGTTTCCCTCACTGTATTGTTTTCAACACTTCCTCGATGGCAAATTACGGCAATACTTTCCGATCCCTGAGGATATGACCCCTTTTTACAGTGGCCTCGGCCGGGAGAGTTACAAAAAATTATTGGGCGGTGTTTTAACCGGAGACAGCGATCCGGAAAATGTCGTTTTACTGGAAATTGAACCGGAAAAGCAGAAAACCCGCATCGACTTTTATTTAACCGAAGAGTACTTTGGCATAAAGTCGGTGTGCGTCACCGAAGTGATTCACCGCGGCAACAAACTGTTTTACAAAGATAAAGGGAAAGAGATACCGATTGAGCGATTCTATCACCGCTTTATCTTCGATGAATTAGTCCGCAAGAATCTTAATATCAGTTTTCGCTTTGATGATGAGGATCTGGATATTAAATGGGTCGGCCATCCCAACTGGTTTTTTAAAGTTAGCAAATATACGCTGCCGCTTATTAAGAGTAAATATTGCCCTCCCTGCTATTATCTTAAGGACCTGGACGAATATCCGTCCGATTTGGAAAACTATGTTTTAAAGCCGCTTTTTTCTTTTGCCGGGCTGGGGGTAGAAATCGATGTTACCCGGGAAATGCTGGATAAAATTGAAGACTGCGGCAACTATCTCTTACAGCATAAAATAGAATACGTCCCCTTCATCAAAACCAAGGACATCGACTCCAAGGCGGAAGTGCGCATGATGTTCATTTGGGATGATAAGCCAATGCTGGTGAATAATCTCCTGCGTGTTAGTAAAGGAAAGATGATGGGGGTGGATTTCAACCACCAACACACCTGGGTCGGTTCATCGCTGGCGTATCATCATGGAGAGAAATAATTGGCTGAAGGTTTTATAGGCCTAAGATCAATAAATATCTTGAGCTGTCAGTCTCCTTTGTTAACGGAAGAAGAAACGAATGCCTATACCGCCATTGATAACAAATTCGGTAGCGGGTGTTAACTCTAAAATGGGGGCGACTTCCAGAAAAATATCGAGTGGTGCGCCGGGGATAAAATAGGACGCGCCGAGCGGAAGACGAATACCGAGTCGGGTGTCATCATCGAAACGAATCAGTCCTCCGATACCATAGTAAAGCGGAATCAATGTATCATGTGCGCGGAAAGCAGTATAACTATGCACCAGGTAATCCGCATGAATGTAGAGGTGATTATCGCCGCTTACCGACCAGGCCAGGGCAGCATCGATTGCGGTTCGGCGGGTCTGCCATTGTTTAAGACTCAGTCCGGTCGGCTCCCCGATAATCGCCCCAATCCCCAGGCCATCTCCCTGGGCAATGGCCGGTGTTAAATTCGCGGCAAGCAATAAAAAGCAACCGGCAAACAAGTTCAATAATTTCATCAAATTCTCCATTTTCAATAATCACTTCAACATCAGTAAGCAGCCTCTTATTTGAGGCTTCATATTTTATTCATTTCCG
This sequence comes from Calditrichia bacterium, assembly GCA_030430345.1. The sequence goes on from JAUIFT010000061.1 coordinate 6,241, forward strand.
GCAAAATAGCGATGCAGAACAGCAGCTGTGCGGGGAATATTTCCAGTGCCGTTTTCCTGAACGGATCTCCAAAGCCGCTGCACTTCCGGATAATTGTCGATGTCTCGTTTTTCGGTCAGCTGACCAATGCTTAAACTTGCCCGCCGGGCATTGGTCAACGTCTGCGCAAAAACCGCCGGGGTACTCCATTCTACCGAATCGAACAGAACTGGTTGGGGGTTTTTCAAGGCAACCAGGTAATACCCGCCATCATTCGTGGGCCCAAAAACAGCATCGTGGGTATCAAGCAGCCGGTAGGCGGATTCGATATCGGCCTCATTCAGCGAGGGCAGGTCACTCCCAATAATCGCCACTTTTTCGTATTCGTAACCACCATTCAACAGATCGGTGAAAGCAAGATGCATTTTAGTACCAAGATTGCCGTCATGCTGCGGCGTATAACGCTTATCTGCTCCCAGCCATTTCTTCATTTCCGGCGCGGCATCCGTAGGCCAAAAATGAATCAGCAAATCAAATGCATCAGCATCAGAAAATGTTGCCGTCAGATCTTCCACCATCGCCATGTAAAGCGCGCGGGATTGTTCCGGGGTTAACTCCGGCTGCATGCGGGTTTTTACGGTACCTGGGCGCGGCGCTTTACAAAAAATGATCAGGGCATTTTTTTTGCTCATTTTTCCTCCGGACAAATGTCCGGGATAAAGTTTCGTCGTCAATATCAGGTTTAATGCTTAGCACTGACAATTAAAACAGCCTTTTTTCTCGCTCAGGCGCTTCTCGATTTCTTTCGAGGTTTTTGTAATCGATAAACCACCGAGGGCAGTACAGCAAACTTCATTGGGCATATTTTGTCCCACTTTGTCCATGGTTTCAATCACTTCATCCAATGGAATTAAGGCATCGAAGTCGGCCAGGGCCATATTCGCACAGGAGAGGGCGTTACTGCCCGCAATGACGTTTCTTCCCAGGCAGGGTGCTTCTACCCGGTTGGCGATGGGATCGCAAATCATTCCCAGGGTGCTTTGCAGCGCCATGGAAGCAGCGCTAAGGGCATGCGCTGTATCGCTCCCGGCCATCGTTACCAAACCAGCCGCCGCCATCCCGGACCCGGAGCCGCATTCTGCCTGGCAGCCGCCCACTTCCGCGGCGAAAGTAGCATGAGTGGTGATAAATACCCCGATGATGCCCGCCGCCAGCATCCCTTTCACCAGCAGTTCTTCCGATACATCCATCGTCTCGGCCGCGGCGATCAGCGTGCCCGGCAAAGCAGCACAGGATCCGGCGGTCGGGGCGGCGACGATAATTCCCATCGAACTCTTCACTTCCATCATCGCGGTGATGTAGAGGATAATGCGATTGAGGATGCCGCCATCGAGCAGTTGCCCGCGGGCCATTTTCTCCTGAAATCCCTTCGATTGACAGCCGAGAATGCGATCTTCGTATTCAGTACCGGCCAGCCCTTCCTGAATGGAATTCTTCATGATGCGCACAATGGTGCGCATCTTCTCAAATACTTCCTCACCGGAAATATTGCCGCGGGCACTTTCATAATGCACCGCTAGCTCCCAGAGATCGAGTTGTTTACCGGCATTATACGTGAGCATCTCATCGCAGGTAATAAAGGGCACACTGAGATCTTTCCGGGACATTACTGGCAACACCGGTGCGATTTTCTTTATCACACAACCGGGGAATTTTGCCTGAAGCTGATATAAAAATCCTTCCTCGGGAAATGCCTGACCTTTAATCTCAACAAATGATCGCTCCGGTCCGACACGAATCGCAATCTCATCCGCCACCAGGTTGTCCTGAAGAAAGCGGGCAATTCCCTCCAGAGCTTCCCTGGCGTAAATCAACGTCTCAAAATAATCCCCGGCCATGTTCACCGGTGCACCATCGATGGCAATCACCTCGATCATTCCCCCACCGGTGGAAATTGCCGTCAGTTCATGCGTTTCGTGCCCATTCTCTAAAATCATCTGGTAAGTATTCGGATGGCTGGCGCCATAGGATTCGATAACGATGTCCACGTTAATACCGGCTTCCGCAATATGGATATGCGACTCCGGCAGGCGTGGATCCTGCGCTTCCCATCCGAGGAATCCTCCGAACAATCCCATATCCGATCCCTGGGCATCGTGCGTGGTTGCCAGGGAACCATTTGGGTCAAAGGAAATACGAATATTACGGATATTGCCATCCATCAGGTCGCGGGCGATACGGCCGATGCGCACCGAGGCGGCACAATGGGAGCTGGAAGGCCCGCGCATGACCGGACCAATGACATCATTAAAAATACTGGGAAATTGCGTGATGGTCTCTGCTTTCATTTTATAACTCCGGATATGAAAGGGCAAACTTTTTTCATTGGGGAAATGTATTTGAAAGGCTGCTAAAATAAAAGTGGAAATCTTCCCAAATCACTTTTCACTTTCAAGAACGGGGAAAACTGTTTAAAATATGCCGGTTTTTCGTTGTTCGTTGTTCGTTGTTCGTTGTTCGTATCTAAAATACTTCAAGTATTTGTCATTGCCTCATTTTTCAAGAACAAAATTTAATACGGATTGAAATG
>JAUIFT010000062.1 GCA_030430345.1 Calditrichia bacterium
GGGTGCGTTTGACCCACTTGTAATGAACGTCCATCGTGCTACGATTCATTGCCGTAAATTCATTAGAATAAAGATATTGAGTGCCTTCAAAATCGTCGTTGGTCGATTGCAATACCTGCACCCAGCGCGGCATCATTTTCGGCGGTACTGCAGGCGTGTGTCCCTCCCCGTAGCTATAAATGATCTCCAGGGGTGTATCACCCATACCGTCATCCCGAATGATTTTTTTCACACGGACACCGCCCTGGTAGCGGCTGCTGTAGGCGGGATTATCCGGATTAACAAATGAGAAGAAGAAGGTTTGGTTGATCGCATTGGGACTGTAGTTATTGCCGCGAAAATAGTAGATGTCCAGCGGAATATTCTCAGTATCGATGCGATCGTTCCCATACTCGTAGGCTTCGCTGCCGCCGGTGGGGAAGATGACTTTCGAGAGGCTCCAGGCCTGGCCATCGGTGGTGTCGGCATCGGTGTAATTGTAGTTTTCATAGAATGGTGCTGCCGGCAGGTTGTCGTAATAGCCGAAGCCGTCATAATGATGCAGCGAGCTGGCGGAATACCAGGGCGGATTATGAGTGCCGCTGGGGTATTCTAACTGATAACCAGGCATGCTGCTGCCATCGTGAGCCAGGTATTGCCAACCGTGCAATGTCAGCTTCCCTTTGTTATTGCCGCTCCGTCCGAGGTGATAGGCGTATTGCGAGGAAGCGGGATCAGTATCATCATTAAGAAGCTTGACCCGTTGAACCACATCACCGTCTTTAGTGGAAAGGACAATCTCATCCAGGCGACGATAGCTGCTGGCGATATCCCCGATAGGATTGTATTTCAGGTCGATGTCCGCACGTCCGCCGGTGCTGATAAAATCCACGGTATGGGTCGGCGTTTTGATGCTCTTCAGGTAGATATTTTCCACCAGCCGTCCCTGCCCCGGCGCACCATTGATGTCGAAGTCTCCCAGGCCGTTAAAGCCGTAATCGAACTTGATCCAGCTCCCTTCACCATAGGGCGGGTCGTTGATATCGTCCTGCAGCAGACTGCCTTCAAGTCCCAGGAAATCCGGCGCGGCAATCGCCAGCAAGCGCCAGACATTGGCATGCTGCTTCGGAAGCCCGGAAGGGAAGATGTTGCTAAATCTGGCCACCGAAGGCATACCATAGAAATAGCGGGTGCCATCATCGGTGGTAATGATGAAGCGGGTGTAGTCATCTTCGTCCGGATCGAGGTGACTGCCTCCCGGCCAGTCATAATCGCTATCTACGAATGCCTGTATTTTGTAAGGAAAGTGCTCTTCGAAATAAAACTGCGAGGCATTGTACGGCGCCACAAAATCGCTTTTGGACGGATCGTCATTGAAACCAAAGATATTGCTCTTGAACATCGTCAGCGTGCCTCTCCCGGGAATGGTGACATAGTAACGATCGGGGAGAAAATCGTCGGTCCCTTCTTCGTTCGGAAAATCGACATCATAAACGGTGTTATCGATTTTTATATTCCCCTGCACATCGCGGGTGATGCTGCCGGGATCGAAGTTCCAGCCCAGCCCCAGCCAGCTGGCCTGCTGATGGTAGGCGATGCCCGCTTTGTAATTGAAGTTGATGGGGAAATCCAGTCCATTCAAACCTGGCACAGAAAGCACCGGCAGGGACAGGTTGAGATCGCCCTTGCTATCCACCTGTCCCTCGGGAATGCCGGCAAAGTGCCAGACCTCTGGCTGCATGTTATATTCATTGAAACGTTTAAAATCATTTTGCGGATAAAGCTGGAAAGAGAAAGAAAGCATTAATAGAAAGGAGAATATCGTTAAGCGATCTCCCCGGCGTTGTGTGGATAAATTTCGCATTTTTCCCCCTGCGATATTTAAGTGAGTATTCCGGCAGGCCCCGACGAACGCAAAATACCCTCCCGAAAACGGATGTTGATTAATCTGTCTGTGCGTTCTAAAGAAGTATTGTCAGAGGGAAGAAATTTTTAGAATTTTTTGAAGAAAAAAATTATGAGAGAAATTCAGGAGCGAAAGCCAAGCACTAATTAAACACTTTTCGTTACAATTCCGGCTGCCGGGAATACAACGAAATTATATCCGAAACTTGTTTAGGTAGATTCAAATCTGATGTTACACGCCTATCAAGTTGTTAAGGTGATCGCTAAGGCCCCGCCCTTGCAGGGCTCTATCCAGTTTAATTTATACCATCCCCGGTGCTGTACGCACCGCGTAAGCCACAGCCTATAAAATAAAATCAGCCCGCTAAGGGCGATCTAAAATAGCTCAGGACGCCAGTCCGGGGCGGGTAAATGATGAGTATCGCGCATTGTTTGCCAGGATAAAATATCCCCAGAAAGAGGTATTATTTAAAAAGGCGCGTAATATGATTTGAATATTGGGGTAGTGATAAAAAAGTAATACTAAACGCCGTCAATATTTCGTTTGAAATCTTGACGCAGGAAAAGGGCAGGAAAACAAAAAGGCTGCCCCAAACGGAGCAGCCTTTTTCAAAAACGCATATTTATGAAACGATTATTCTTCTTCGATATCAATATTCTTGCTGATTTCGTAGAAGCCCAATTCGTTCTTGTTCTTCATCTTGATCTTGATGGTGGAACCGTTGGAATAACGGCCTTTCAGGATCTCATCCGCCAGCGGATCTTCAATGTATTTCTGAATCGCCCGCTTCAATGGCCGCGCACCGAGGATCGGATCATAGCCATTGGTCACGATGAAATCTTTCGCGCCATCGGTCAGTTCCAAAGTAATGTTGTGCTCAAGGAGGCGGCCGGCCATTTCGTCTACCAGCAGCTCAACGATTTTCACAACTTCTTTCTTCTTCAGGCGGCGGAAGAAAATCAGCTCATCCAGACGGTTGATGAATTCCGGATTGAACAGCCGCTTCATTTCCGTATCGATTTTGTCGCGCATTACTTCATGCTCGGCGTCGTCTTTCCCCTGGGTGAAGCCCATGGAAACATTCTTCTTGATTTCCCGGGTACCGACGTTGCTGGTGAGGATGAGAATCGTGTTCCGGAAATCTACCTTCCGGCCGAGACTATCGGTCAACTGACCTTCATCGAGCACCTGCAGGAGAATATTGAATACATCCGGATGCGCTTTTTCGATCTCATCGAAGAGCACCACGGAGTAAGGATGGCGGCGCACTTTTTCCGTAAGCTGCCCACCTTCTTCGTATCCCACATATCCGGGAGGGGAGCCAACCAGGCGGGAGACGGAAAATTTTTCCATGTATTCGGACATATCGATGCGCACCAGGGCATCTTTCCGCTCAAAGAGATATTCCGCCAGCACTTTCGCCAGATGGGTTTTCCCCACACCGGTCGGTCCGAGGAACATAAAGGAGCCGATCGGGCGATTGGGATCTTTTAGGCCCGCACGGGTGCGGCGAATTGCCCGGGTAATGGTGTCGATGCTGTCATCCTGCCCAATGACCAATGTTTTCAGATGATCGGCCATGCTGAGCAGCTTCTTGGACTCGCTCTGGGCAACGCGCTGCACCGGCACGCCGGTAATCATTGCCACGACTTCAGCGATGTCTTCTTCTTCGACATTGGCGATATGGTTTTCTTCTTCGCGCTCCCATTTGTTGCGCTCAAATACCAGCTCTTCCTGGAGGCGGCGTTCGACATCGCGAAGCTTGGCAGCACGCTCAAAATCCTGCTGCTTGGCATACTGTTCTTTTTCCTGGCGAATCTTCTCGATCCGTTGTTCCAGTTCAAGAATTTCTTTCGGCACCACGATGCTGGAGATGTGCACGCGGGAACCGGTTTCATCCAGTACATCAATGGCTTTGTCCGGGAAAAATTTATCGGTGATGTAACGCTCGCAAAGGCGGACGGTGCCGATCAGGGCTTCGTCGGTGTAGCGCACGCGATGGTGCTCTTCGTACTTGCCTTTGATGAAGCGGAGAATTTCCAGGGTTTCTTCCGGGGTGGTCGGTTCGATCATAACCTTCTGGAAACGCCGTTCCAACGCACCGTCCTTCTCAATATACATGCGGTATTCATCGAGGGTGGTTGCGCCGATACACTGCAGTTCACCACGGGCCAGGGCCGGTTTGAACATATTGGAAGCGTCCAGGGAACCGGAAGCGCCGCCAGCGCCAACGATGGTATGCAGCTCGTCGATAAAAAGAATAATGTTATCCGCTTTTTCCAGTTCGCCCATGATCGCTTTCATGCGTTCTTCGAACTGTCCGCGGTATTTAGTACCGGCAACAATGCTGCCCATATCCAGAGCAACAACCCGCTTATTGTGCAGCACGCGCGGCACTTTTTTGCTAATGATGCGCAGGGCGAGACCTTCAGCGACGGCCGTTTTACCAACGCCCGGTTCACCGATGAGCACCGGATTGTTTTTCTTACGACGACTCAGGATTTGGGCAACACGTTCAATAATTTGATCACGACCGATCACCGGGTCCAGTTTACCCTGGGTGGCAAGTTGAGTGAGATCGCGACCGAAATGATCAAGTGCAGGCGTCTTAACTTTCTGGGATGATTGGGAAGAGTATGACATGGATGGCTTACCCTCTAGTATATTCTTCAGTTCGTTATATACTATATTATAATCAACATTGAAACTCATTAGCACTTGAGCAGCTAATCCTTCCTTTTCTTTTAATAGAGAAAGGAGTAAATGTTCCGTGCCAATAATATCGGACTTAAAGTTTTTTGCTTCCAAATAGGTAATCTTGAGAACTTTCTCAGCCCGTTTGGAAAGCGGTAAATTGCCCAGCGTCATCATGCCGCCGGCGGGTCCGGAAGCCTCTTCCAGACGCTGCTTCAGCTTCTCCAAATCCATGTTAAGATTTTTCAATATCTTAACTGCAATACCTTCGCCTTCCTTCAGGATACCTAACAGCAAGTGTTCCGTACCGATGTAGTCGTGCCCCAGGCGCATTGCTTCTTCTTTGGAAAATCGAATGACTTTCTGGACGCGGCTCGTGAAATTATTTCTCATCGAAAATCCTAACATCTTTATAGATACCTCTTGTATGTGTGTTTTTTACCACTGATCAATATAATGGATTCATTAAGTCTAATCAAGTTACATTATGGGATTTAATTCCGGTCATGTACCGTTTCAGTGCTGCTGAAATCGGGAAATTTACGACTGTCAAATTGCTCGCCCCAATACAGTTACAGGTACAATGAGTAAGGTGTGCATTGAAGGTAACTGCTTAATTGAAAATAAGCTTAGCAAGGGAAGAATTAATGATTTTTATCACATGCGCCCTGCTGGATATTCTCTGCCGAAAATTTCTGAAAATAATATAGACCGGGAAAGTATTGATACTGCTGATATTAACCGAATAAAATATTTTGGGCACTGTTTTCGCGGAAAATTTACCGCAACAGAAAGGACCCATCTTTCTATTATAAAAAAGAGTTTTGCTATTTTCAAATAAATCTTATCTTGAAATGTCTTATGTGGGAATTCGGGGGCAGTTTATCAGTAAGCATGGAGGCGAAAAACTGCTGTCGAATATCGTTTGGCTTTATGAAAACTGGAATGAAATGACCTTACCATTGCGTACCTTTCTCGGGTTCACCAGGGCGTTTGTACTTGCCTTATTTCTGTTTTTGCCTGCCTGTGAAAATGACACTTCTCCCGCTTCAAATTTGGAAAATGATATTCGCCACCTGCGTATTTACCAGGTGATGGTGGAATCCTTTATCGATGGCGATCCGGCGCGTGGCTACGGGGAAGGATATGGCCTCAGCCATCACCAGGGAGATTTACGGGGCATCATCAATGCCTTGCCCTATATTAAAAGCCTCGGTGTCAATGCCATTTGGATGACCCCGATTTTCGATTCCGGGAAAGGGGAAGGTAAAAACATTGGCTGGGAAGCGACCGGCTATTTCCCGAAAGATTATTTTCGTATCGATCCCGCTTTCGGCACGCTGGAAGATGCCCGGGAGCTGGTCGATACCGCTCACGAACTGGGACTGTATGTTTTCCTCGACGGCGTGTTCGGTCACCATAAGGAAACGGTAATGCCTTCTCCCCAGGGGCGCACCCCGGTTGGGAATCCCCGCCAGGTCGACTATCCGGCTTCCCTGCCGTTTTACAAGGAGGTGGCGACATACTGGATAGACGAACTGAATATCGATGGCTGGAGACTGGACCAGGCCTACCAGGTACCGGTTTCTGCCTGGCAGGAAATTCGGGAAGCGATTGAAGAGAAATGCCGTCAGCGGAAAGCAGCGGGAGAAGAATGGGGAACCCTCGGTTACATGGTCGGCGAGATCTGGAAGGGAGAGCGGGAAATCAGTGAAAAAGGCTATGGAGAAAATCTGCAGGGACTGCCTTCCTGTTTCGATTTTCCGCTGCGCTACCGGCTCGTGCAAACGCTGGCGGTAGAGGAAAATGGCTTTGGCCGCCGTCCGGCATCGGCCTTGCGCGAAGGGCTGCATTCCCGCAGTAAATATCCCGAAGGCGCACAACCGAATTTGATGCTCACTAATCATGACCTGGTTCGTTTCGGCGATTTGATCGAACGGGCCGGCTATCCGGGGAAAGGAGATCCGACCTACTGGCTGCGCCATCGCAGCGCACTCAGTTTTCTGGCTGCGACCAGCGGGCCGATCACCATCTATTATGGTGATGAATATGGCGAGGAGGTGCCGGGATTTGCCCATCAGGAGCTAGATCGCTGCTGGGAAAAAGGACTTTGCGACGATCATGTTTCCCGAACCAGCGGGCGCATTGATGGTTTTACACCGGAAGAAACCGCGCTGCAGGATTATCTGCGAGCGTTATTAGATCTGCGCGATCGTCATGCCGCGCTTTGGAAAGGGGAGCGGGACAATCTGTTTGCCAACGAAACAATATTTGCCGATTACAAAATCTGGGAAGACGACCGGATCATTTATGTGCTCAATACCGGGTTGATGCCGGAGACAGTTGTATTCGATCCGGAAAGAATCAATGGAAGCAAGCTGCGCGACGCCCTTGATGATGAAACATTTGGTATTACGGATACAAACTTTAGCGTAACGATACCGGCGCTCTCAGCACGCTTCCTGATAGTAGAATAGACCGTCGGCACTGTTGAATTTTGTCACAACACCGTTGATTTTTTTTACACTCCTATCCCTCTGTAAATCCTGCATTTAGTTGTAAAATTCCCCCGGTAAAGGAAATACCGTTGAAATTTTCATCGGCAATACAATGTAAACTGCAAAATTACCTACCTGTATATTGATCTCTAATATTCTGTTTATAAATAGCTTAGCCATTTTCAGGTTTTCTGGCATATTGCTTGAATAGTAAAACTACAGTGCGTGTTAATGGTAATAAAATGCCAAACTGATTTCACCGAAAGGAGGTGGAGCATGGTAGTTTTACTCGTAATTTTAACAATTATCATTTTTCTGTCCGTGAATTTTTTTGTGGAACGGAAGCAGAAAAAAACACAGGCAGGCGTCAGCCCTGCAGTTGCACCATCTTTAGGGTCGGTCTTCCGTATGATGCCAAAAGGAATTTTTCTGCAGCCTGAATTTACCTGGAGCAGGATTCTCAATGATGGCGACATCGCACTCGGCATTCAACCGGCGCTGCTGGGACTCACCGGTAAACCCGACGAAATCGTGATAACCGCGCCCGGCGCGCAGATGCAGCGCGGGGAAAACCTCCTGGAAATTCGCAAGGGAGAGCGGGTGCTCGGGGTAAAATCGCCGCTGAATGGTAAAATTACCGCCATCAACGAAACAGCGGTAAATGCCGCCACCTGCGACAGTCTCAGCCGCCATTGGCTCTTCGTCATTCAACCGGACAATATCGCCGGGGAAATTCCCACCTGGATGATCGCTGAAAAAGCAGATGCCTGGATCAGGGAGAAATACCGGGAACTGCGGGAATTCTTTATCCGCCAGCAATTATCGCCCAGTGCATTGCCCACCCTGCCCGATGGGGGAGAAATACCGGTAGGCATTCTCAATGAATTTGATAACGACGTCTGGGAGGAATTCGAGAAGACCTTCTGTGATACCGGAAAATGACCGGAGCGCAGGAATCGTAAACCGAAGTGCTAATTCGCGGAGGTATCGCCATGAGTTATGGATTTTTGATCGATGTTACCCGCTGTATCGGCTGTGAAGCCTGTATGGATGCCTGCCATGAAATTCACCAGCAGCCGGATACGGAAAATTATGAACTTTCCGCAAATAACTATACTGTTGTAAAAACCAAAGCAAGCAGTGGTGATGAAGATGATATCTATTACCGCCAGATGTGTATGCACTGTGAAAATCCTTCCTGTGCCTCGGTTTGCCCGGTCGGCGCCTTCCGGAAAACGCCAGAGGGGCCGGTAATCTACGATGCTTCCCGTTGTATCGGCTGCCGCTATTGTATGGTGGCCTGCCCTTTTGACGTGCCGAAGTATCAGTGGGATAAAACCAAACCGCTGGTGCAGAAGTGCGATATGTGCTACGACCGCATCAAGGAAGGAAAGCAGCCGGCCTGCGCGGAAGCCTGTGAAGAGGGCGCCACCGTATTTGGCGAACGCGAGGAATTGATTGCGCTCGCGCGGCAGCGTATTATGGAGAATCCTGAACAGTATCATCCTTACATCTACGGCCTGAAAGAGGCGGGAGGCACTTCGGTCTTGTTTATTGCCGGGCAGTCGCTCGATCAGCTCGGTTTTAAGCTGGAAAACTATCAGAGCGCCTTCCCGCAACTGACCTGGGAAATGATGAAAGAGATTCCCAATGTCGTTTCTCTCGGTGGGGTCTTTCTGTACGGCCTGTGGTGGATTATCAACCGGCGT
>JAUIFT010000063.1 GCA_030430345.1 Calditrichia bacterium
GTTGATGGCAGTGTAGATGCCATTGAACAGGCAGTAAAGCGCGGCGCCAGCCTGGTAGAGCAAATCCTTACCTTTGCCCGAAAAACAGACATCATTTTTCAGGCACTGGACATCAATAAAATTGTCCAGGAGCTATATACCCTGCTCGCCGGAACGCTACCGAAAAGCGTCAGCTTTTCCATGGATCTTTACCCGAAGCTGCCATTTGTAATGGCGGATCAAACTCAGCTTCATCAGGCGCTGCTGAACTTGTGTGTGAATGCCCGGGATGCAATGCCCGATGGTGGCCGAATCACGGTTTCTACCCGGCATATACCCGGCAACACCTTGCAAACGCGCTTCCCGGAAGCAAAGGAAGATGGCTATATTCTGCTTAGTGTTAGCGATACCGGCACCGGCATGGATCAACGCACCCTGGATCGCCTTTTCGAACCGTTCTTTACTACCAAATCCCGTGGACAGGGCACCGGGCTCGGCCTGGCGGTTGTTTACGGGGTTATCAGCAGCCATGACGGTCTTATCGATGTTCAGAGCACCCCGGGAGAAGGCACCACCTTCGAACTCTTTTTCCCCTGTTCGGATCTACCGGTACAAAAAAACGTGCGTTCCTTAACCCAACAAGGCTTAAAAGGTAAAGAAACCATTTTGCTGGTCGAAGATGAAGATATGCTCGTAGAGCTGATGAAAAAAGTGCTCCTGGCCAATGACTATAAGCTTCTTGTCGCTCGCGATGGCGTGGAAGCGGTTGATGTTTTCAAACAAAATCAGGATGAGATAGACCTGGTATTTTCCGATTCCGGGCTGCCCCGGCAGAGCGGTTGGGAAGCATTTCAGAAAATGCGGGAGATTCGCCCGGATATTATCGGGGTTTTTACCAGCGGCTATTTTGAACCGGGCCTGAAAAAAACCATGATGGCGAATGGGATTAAAGACTTTATCCAAAAACCATATTCACCGGTGAAGGCAGTACGGGTTATCCGGGAAATCCTCGACCGGGAAATTGTTCAGTCCTGAGAAACAGTATCATAATTCATCGCTTCAAAAAGCAACCTTCATACTGATGAGTCATCCTCACTGGATGGTCTCACAAATTCATTATTATATTTTTAATTTCCGATTTTGATATTTTGACACATCGACAATAATTTGCAGTGTGTATGTTTGCCCCTTCGGGCTTTTTATTAAAATAATCGTTCCAAAAACCGGGCCGGCTTATGAACGACTCCAAGAAACGCAAATCCACGCTTGTTGAAATGGTAAAAACCATTACCAAATCAACGAGTCGCAGTAAAGACAATCAAATCGACATACGTCATCTGGAAAAAGAATTGCAAAAGAGTGCCGAGCAATTCAAAGCGCTGTTTAATTATTCCAATGATGGCATCTTTATGCTAAATCCCCGCAAAAGAGTATTCACCGACGTTAACGATCGCGCCTGTAGCATGCTTGGCTATGAGCGGGAGGATTTGCTGGCATTGGATCCTGGTGATATTTTTTCCGGCCAGGGAGAAAAATTTGATAAATTTCTTTCCCTGGTTTTTGACCAGGGATATGGCTGGACCGACGAACTCACCTGCGCCACCCGCCACGGCGCCGCCCTTCCCACGGAAATAACTGCCTGGCCGATCGAACGGGATAATAGCAAGCAGCTGCTGATGTTCGTGCACGACATCACCAAGCGTATGCGCACCGAGGAGGCCCTGCGGGAATCCGAGCAGAAATTCCGCATGCTCATCGAGAATATGCAGGAAGGTGTGATGATCGTCGATAATGATGATCGCATTCAATTCGTTAACACCCGCATTTGTGCGTTGCTCGGCTACAGCGAAGAAGAACTGGTCGGGCAAATTGGCTACAAAAAACTCTTCAACGAAAAAAACCGCAAAATTATCCGCAAAAAGAACCGCCTTCGCACCAAGAAGATTGCTGATCAATATGAGATCGAAATGTGCAAGAAGAATGGTGAACCGAATTGGGTGCAAATTAGTGGTGTGCCCATTAGCGATCAAAATGGCGCGGTTTCCGGCTCATTCGGTATTATTGCCGATATCAGCACCCGTAAGCAGGCCGAGGCAGACCTGAAAAGCGCTCACGAAGAGCTGGAAAAGCGCGTTGAGGAACGAACCGCCGAACTTTTACGATCGAACGAAACCCTTCAGAAAGAGATTAACGAACGGCGGGTTATCGAAGAAGAGCGCCAAAAATTTGTGTCCCTGGTAGAGAAAAGCAATGACGTCATTACCATGGCTTCTCCCGACGGAAAGCTGATATACGTCAATGAATACGGTATGTCGATCCTCGGCTTAAAAAATCAGGATGAAGTTCGCAGCAAAATGCTCAAGGATTGCCATCCGGAATCGGTGCATGGTTTCCTCCAGAAAGAATTGCTCCCCCAGGTGCTAAAAAAGGGTCTCTGGGAAGGGGAGCTCCCATTACAAAATTTCCGCACCCGCGAGCATACGCCAACCCTGCTCAACGCAATGGCGATTCGCCATACCAACACCGGGGAGATTATCGCCCTGGCAACCATCGCAAGAGATATTAAAGAGCGCAAGCGTGCGGAAGAGGATTTGCAACGGGCAAAAGGCGACCTGGAGACACGCGTCCAGGAACGCACTGCGGAACTCTCCCAGGCAAACCAGGTGCTGATGGAACAGATCATCGAACGGCAGTGGGCCGAGGAGCAACTGCAGGAATCCGAGAATAAATTCCGGCTGCTCTTTAACAGCGGTAACGATGCGGTATTTGTCTATCATCCTCATAATGATGGGGAGCCGACCCAATTTATTGAAGTGAACGACATCCTCTGCAACAAGCTTGGCTATTCCCGGGAAGAACTGCTGCGCCTCTCCCTGCGCTCGATTTCTCTCGGATATGATGAAACTGAGAATCGCACCCGGCTGGAAAAACTAATGCTCGACAGACATATCCTTTATGAAGATATGTTTCTTACAAAGACCGGCGGCATCATACCGGTGGAAATTAGCGCACATCTTTTTGAATTCAATGAAAAACCGACGGTAATGGCGATCGCGCGTGACATCACCGCCCGTAAACGGGCCGAAGAGCAGATCCGCGAACAGGCTGCGTTACTCGATAAAGCGCAGGATGCCATTCTTGTTTGCGACCTGAACGATTACGTCATCTACTGGAACAAAAGTGCCGAGCGCCTCTACGGCTGGAAGACCGAAGAAGCCATCGGCAACAATGCTTTTGAACTGCTTTTCAACCGTAATTCTACCCAATTCATCGCATCCCGCCGATCCGTTCTGGAGAACAAGGAATGGCAGGGAGAGCTGCACCAGGTGACGAAAGAAGGCCGGGAAATTATGGTCGAAAGCCGCTGGACGCTCGTTCATGATAAACATGGTGAAGCGAAGTCCATCCTGGTTGTAAATACTGATATTACCGAAAAGAAAAAAATTGAAGCGCAATTTTTACGGGCACAAAGAATGGAAAGTATCGGCGCGCTCGCGGGTGGTATTGCCCATGATCTGAACAACGTTTTAGCGCCAATTTTAACGGCGGTGCAGATTCTGCAAGTACGCCTGGAAGATGAAGATAAAAGTCAGCGTATCCTCAACACGATTGAGTCCAATGTGAAACGGGGCGCGGATATGGTGAAGCAAATCCTCACCTTTGCCCGCGGGGTGGAAGGGGAACGGATTCCCCTGCAAATTCAGCACCTCGTTCATGAGCTGGAAAAAATTATCCAGGAGACTTTTCCGAAATCGATTAAAATCGATATGAATGTGCAGCAGGACCTCTGGCCGGTTTCCGGTGATGCCACTCAGCTTCACCAGGTAATGCTCAACCTTTGTGTAAACGCGCGGGATGCAATGGCCCATGGCGGTCAGCTCAATATTTCCGTGCAGAATATCCTGATCGATGAAGATTATGCGCGGCTATACCTGGAAGCGAATCTTGGTCATTATGTGCTTATCAAAGTCACCGACACCGGGGTTGGCATTCCCTCCAGCATTATCAATAAAATTTTCGAGCCTTTTTTTACGACCAAAGAGCCGGGCAAAGGCACTGGCCTGGGATTGTCCACGGTAATCGCTATCGTGAAAAGCCATGGCGGCTTTGTCAACGTTACCAGTGATAAGCAGGAAGGGACTGTTTTTGAGGTTTACCTGCCTGCCCTTGGCGAAGCAGAAAAGACCGCGGAAGCGGCTCCGGAGGGCGGATTACTGCACGGCAAGGGAGAGCTGATATTGGTCGTGGATGATGAGACCTCTATTCTGGAAATTACCCGGGAAACCCTGGAAACCTATGGCTACAGCGTCATCGTGGCAAACAATGGTGCCGAGGCGATGGAAATTTATGAGGAACATCAGGATGCTATCGAAGTGGTGATCACCGATATGATGATGCCAGTAATGGATGGTGCAGCAACCGTAAAAGCGCTACGAGAACTGGATCCGGAAGCCAAGATCATCGCTTCCAGCGGATATATGGAAGACACTAAAATTGCCGAGTTGGTCGGCAAAAGCGTTAATGCCTTTTTGCATAAACCGTACACTGCGGAAAAGATTCTCGATGTGCTGCATCAGATCTTGCATAATCGGCTGTAGAATGTTTGATATCCAATTTTCAATGAACAAGTTCGATTGAAAAACATCCGTAATTTATAAAAAAAGCCGCACATGGTAAACCTGCGCGGCTTTTTTTATTGGCAAAAGTTTTTTCACTTATGGACAGGTAATATCATCCAACGTGCTGTTCCAGCAATGCCAGTCGGTATCACCGAAATGCCGTTCGTCGCGAATGTGCCCTTCCTTTGTAGTGCGATGCCATTCGATTTCCCGCAGGTTATTTTGAGTGACGCTAAAAATATCATAATAGGCATTATAGGGCGTATCCTGATTGATGCCATATTCGATGTAAGTGCCATTTTCCGCACCGCCCGGAGTGATAATCGTATATCGTACACTTGCCGCACTATTCTCCGGATCACGGGTCCAATCGATTTGCAGGTATTCAACCGGATCGTTCGGATTATTGGAGAGGCGCCAAAAACCTTCCCGCAGGATAAGATTTGATTCCCCGTAAAACCAGAGGAAATCCTGGTAACCATTTTGTTGGGATATGCGCATTTCCCAGCGGATGCCATTGCCAATCGGCTGTGCGGTCAAATTCGCGGTATAATTTCTCCCCAACGCGGTATACTGATAACTCCACAGCCAGCCATTGCCATTGGGATTCGGCACCGCATCATGGCTAAAGCTATGCAGGAATGCGGCAACCGGAACAGCCAGATTCAAGGTGATAATAGTATTCCAGATGCCCACATTTAAAGCGGCCCAGCCCCAATTTTCCCGGGTAGTGGTGACGCCGTTTTTCTGCAGGGAATTATCAAAATCGGCGAAATCAATCAGCATTGTTTCCAGCGGTGGTATTTCCGGTGCCGGCTCTTCGATATCCGGTTCCGAGCTGGTTTTATTACAGCCACTCAGCAATACAAGTAAAATGACCAGCAGTAAAGCAGCTGTTTTTTGAGTGTAACGAGATAAGTGTTTCATAATGCACCTCCAAAAGGATATTGGTTTCCATGGTTATTTTAACAACACTTAAGTATGTTTCAACAATCGGGCCAACTTTTCGGGGACAGGACACAGAGCAGCCTAAGCCATTGTTTATGAACAACTAAAGACAACAAATCAAGCATAACCCTTTATAATTAGGGTGTGAATATTAGCAACAGGTGGGAGAAAATGTCGACAATATTTGGCGAGAAATGACGACATTGCGCAGTCGCAGGTATGTGAGCAAGCATCGGGAATCTAAAAAATCATTACCTGATCCAGGCCGCGGATCAATCCGGTGAAGGTATTCACTTTACGGATCGCCAATAGCGTACCGGCAACATAGGGCCGGGCACTACTCCCGGCATCGTGGCGAATTGTCAGTCGTTCATCCGGCAAGCCGAAAATTGCCTCCGCGGAAAGAATAAATCCCGGCAATCGCAGGGAATGAACCTGAGTACCATTGATATCCGCCCCACGGCTTTCTTTCGGTCCAACGGTTTCATTAATTGGCACTTCTTTATGAGAATCTCCCTGCTGTGATAAGCGATATGCCAGCTCCCTGGCGGTGCCGCTCGGGGCATCTTTTTTACCAGCGCCGGCATAATCAATCACTTCCCATTGCGGTACATATTTCGCCGCAATTTCTGCAAATCTCTGCAACAATACCGCGGTAATAGCGAAGTTTCCGGCAGCTAGAACCCCGACAGCTTGTTTTTCGGCGGCAGCGGCAATTTCTGCAAAATCAGCCCCGGTCAATCCGGAAGTACCGATAACGACATGCCGCCCGGCAGCAATAGCGGCCAATACGTTCGCTTTCGCAATGGATGGCGCAGTATATTCCACAACAACATCGGCAGCTAGCTGAAGCGTTTCCTCGACCGTCCCCAAAACCGGTGTCGCCATATCGGCAATCCCCAGTAATTCCCCCAAATTTTCACCGCCATGACTGCGTGAGTATGCACTGACTAAAGAGAGGTCTGCTTCCTTATGAATAGCTGGCGCTAATTCTCTTCCCACCCAGCCGGTAGCGCCAAGCAGGCAAACTTTTAACGACATAATTCCTCCTGGCATCAAGCTGGCTTAAAAATGACGCCTTTATGTTTCTGTCCATTCATCTTTACTACGATCGGTTTTTTAAAACGCAGGTGGCGGGTATAAACTTTCTCTTCCGCAACCGGCTGGCTACGCAACCAATCCCAATCGACCAATGCTTCTTTGGTTTCTTCATTGGCAGTAAAATAGCCGACCATGAAAGAGGTAATATTCTGAAAAAAGTGCGATCCCTGGGAAGGGGTTACCGGCATGTCTTTAAATTTACCTTCGATAATTGCACGCGCGCCGGAGATTTGTTCCCACTTTACCGGAATGCCGAGCCAGGGATCCATCGAGCCCCAGCGGCCCACGCCGATCAACAAGTAAGGACGCTTTTCATTAATCAGCTTCATATTGAATTCATATACTTCCCGGGCTGTTTCCCGGCTTTTCGCCCGTTCATACGTTTCCGGGTCCACAAAAATAACATCATAAATTTCGTCAATTATCCCATTACCAAGCACCTGATTGCTTTTGCAAATCAGGGAAGATTCATCTATTTTTTCTACATTGAGACGCTCCAGTTCCCGGTTAAGGACCATTGGGCGCAGCTGCAGTACTGCAAATTCGGTAGGCGCCCCTTTTTCTACGGAGAGATTCACCGCAAATTCGATTTCTACCGGCGTTCCCATTCCTTTTCGCCCCAGTTCCAGCAGCTTATCAGTAATCTGCGGCAAGGGAAATATGCGGTCTTTTAGAATCGGGGCAAAAGTGACCACCCGTTGCCCTTCCCGGGAAATCCCATTATAAATGGCGTGGTTTTCATAAGAATACGTTGATCCGACATAATTTAAAGTGCCGTCCTGCTCAGCGGTTTCCAGAGACTCCGGTTTGAGCATCCCGGAATAACTATCGGCGGTGTCTCCCGGTTTGGCATTGAGATCCAGCGCGTAAAACTCCAGTTGATTATTTTTCAGCACCTCAACAATAGAAGCAAATTGCGGAATATGATTGGGATATTTCGGGCAAAATTTTACAGTGTGCCCCCCCTCGACAACCGTCTTCCCCAGCCCGAGAGAAATAGCAATAATCCCGTCCGTTGCGGTTTGTGGCGCCACCGGGTAAAAGTTGTAGGAACGCGCGACACCGGCAAACTCCGGGTAAAACCGGTTTTCATGGCGGGAACCAACCATCTTTTGAATAATGACCGCCATCTTTTCCTCTTCCAGGCGGTAGGTGGTCATTTTGATGTAATCTTTCGTGCGCTTGTAAAATGTTGAGGCATATACACATTTAATTGTATTCAGCAATTGCTGCAGGCGCACCTCATTATCCTCATCATTATTCGGCAGCATGAAGGTATCGTAAACACCGGCAAAGGGGTGATACTGAGAGTCTTCCAACAGACTGGAGGAACGCACCGCCAGCGGTTGATCGACTAATTCCAGAAATTGAGAAAGCTGGTAAACAACATCTACCGGAAAACGATTTGCCTCCATAAAACGCCGGGTAATTTCTTCGTCGGATGATTCCTGCAAGGCAAAATGCCGCAGGTTATTTTCATCGAGGAAATAATCAAACACTTCTGTCCCAAGAATAACCCCGGGTGGTACATGCACTAAAACATCTTCAAACCGGGTGTGAAGCCCGGAGTTATTGATCAGCAAGTTCACAAAGCTGAGTCCCCGCGCTTTCCCTCCCAGGGAACCACCGCCGATGCGGGCAAAACTTTCCTGGGCGTCAAAAACATCTTTCTTAAAATCGGTAATGCTACCCCGCTGGCGAATTCGCCGGTATTGCCGGAGATATTTGATGATCATATCCCGCAAGTCGTCAATTGTATCAAACTCCGATAGCTTGCGTGGGCGGATTTTTTCCGCCAGCCAAAATTCGGTGCGCGCCTTCAACCAGCTGGAGAAGTGATTATTATCCGCATGATAGCGGATGCTATCAGTAGGCATAATTTCCAACTGCTTTTCCAGGGAAAGTAAATTGTAAGCACGCCCGACCTCTTTCCCTTCCGCTGTTCGGAAAACAAAATCTCCAAAACCGAAGTTGTCGATCATAAATTTGCGCAAGTCATTCAGCAGCGTTGGCGAATTTTTCAGGAGAAATGATGCGCCGGTGTTATAAGCACGTTCTTCCTTTTCAGCAGAATTCGATTGCAGCAGGATGGGAATATCATGGTGTCGTTTTTTTACCGCTTTCGCGAACTCGA